>JBFHON010000022.1:0-16262 GCA_041593295.1 Oceanococcaceae bacterium
CCGCCGTCATCCAGGATCATGTTCGGGACGCCGCCGTCGTGCCATTCCAGGATCTTGTGGGTGTAGGCCCAGTATTCGTCCAGGGTTTCGCCCTTGTAGGCGAAAACCGGGGTGCCGCTCGCGGCAATGGCGGCCGCAGCGTGGTCCTGCGTCGAATAGATGTTGCAGGAGGCCCAGCGCACATCGGCCCCCAGGGCCTTCAGCGTTTCGATCAGCACGGCAGTCTGGATCGTCATGTGCAGCGAACCGGCGATCCGGGCGCCCTTCAGCGGCTGGCTGGCCGCGAATTCTTCACGGGTCTGCATCAGGCCCGGCATCTCGGTCTCGGCAATCGCAATTTCCTTGCGACCGAAATCGGCCAGGTTGATGTCGGCAATGATGTAATCGGGGGTCAGGTTTTCAGCTGGCTGTGTCATGGCACGGCTCCATTTGTTCAGTATCTTGAATCGGCTTGAACGCATCGGCTCGCCTGAAGCGCGCCGGGGCCTGGCCCCGGCGCACACGGCGAACCGGCGGTCTCAGAGGTTGGCGTCTGCGCGCAGGGCTTCGGCCTTGTCGGTCTTTTCCCAGGGGAATGCGGTGAAGGTGTCGGACTTGGTCACCGCAACGCCGCTTTCACGCTCCACCCATTCGTAGGTCATTTCGAAGGGATCGCGACCGAAGTGCCCGTAGGCTGCCGTCGGGCGGTACATCGGGTGCAGCAGGTCAAGCATGGTGGTGATCGCGTACGGACGCAGGTCGAAATGCTGGCGCACCAGTTCCACGATCTTGTCGTCGCTGATCTTGCCGGTGCCGAAGGTGGTCACCGAGATGGACGTGGGCTGGGCCACACCAATGGCGTAGCTGACCTGGATTTCGCACTTGTCGGCCAGACCGGCCGCCACGATGTTCTTGGCCACATAACGGCCCGCGTAGGCAGCCGAGCGGTCCACCTTGGAGGGGTCCTTCCCGGAGAAGGCGCCGCCACCGTGCCGCGCCATGCCGCCGTAGGTATCCACGATGATCTTGCGCCCGGTCAGGCCGCAGTCGCCCACCGGCCCACCGATGATGAACTGCCCGGTGGGGTTCAGGTGGTACTGCGTGTCCTTGGTCAGCAGCTCGGCCGGCAGCGTCTGCTTGATGATCAGCTCCATCACCGCTTCCTTGAGCGTGGACTGGCTGACTTCCGGGTCGTGCTGGGTCGAGAGCACCACGGCATCAATGGCGACCGGCTTGCCGTCGCGGTAGCGCAGGCTGACCTGCGACTTGGCATCCGGGCGCAGCCACGGCAGCTGGCCGGACTTGCGGGCCTCGGCCTGGCGCTCCACCAGACGGTGGGCGAACTGCACCGGAGCCGGCATCAGGGCTTCGGTTTCATTGGTGGCGTAGCCGAACATCAGGCCCTGGTCGCCCGCGCCCTGGTCTTCGGGTTTCTTGCGCGAATCCGCGGCGCCGTCCACACCCATTGCGATGTCGACCGACTGCTTGCCGATCAGGTTCAGAACGCCACAGGTGGCGCCGTCGTAACCCACGGCAGAACTGGTGTAACCGATATCCGTGATGACCTGGCGCACCAGATCTTCCAGGTCGACCCAGGCCGACGTGGTGATCTCACCGGCAACAATCGCCACCCCGGTCTTGACCAGAGTTTCGCAGGCAACGCGGGAATACACGTCGCGGGCAAGCAGCGCGTCCAGCACCGCATCAGAAATCTGATCCGCAACTTTGTCAGGGTGGCCTTCGGAAACCGATTCCGAGGTGAAGAGGTAATCAGCAGACATTTTTGCTCCTGGAAATATTCATCCGTCCATCCGGATACGCGGATGATTGTAATTCAGATGCACTTGAACTGGCCACTCATGCACCCCATTCTTAACGCTTGTTTCCGACCCATCGAGTGTGCCCGTGGCCCGTACGCCTTCCAACATGATCGAACTGGGCACCCGCGCCCCGGACTTTGCGCTACCGGACACCGTCAGCGGCAAGACCATCACCTTTGCCGATGCCGCCGGGCCGCAGGGCACCGTCGTCATGTTCATCTGCAATCATTGCCCCTACGTGAAGCTGATGGAAGCCGACCTCGCCCGTTTTGGCAGCGAATGCCAGCAGCAGGGGGTCGGTGTGGTGGCGATCAGCGCCAACGATGCGGAGAACTACCCCGAAGACAGCCCCGCTGCCATGCAGCAGAACGCCCAGCGCCTGGGCTATACCTTCCCGTATCTCTACGACGAAACCCAGCAGACCGCCCGCGCGTACAAAGCCGCCTGCACGCCTGATTTCTACCTTTTCGATGCCGAACAGCGCTGCGTGTACCGGGGCCAGTACGACGATGCCCGCCCCGGCAACGGCAAGCCGGTCAGTGGCCGCGACCTGCGAGCTGCGGTGGCCGCCCTGGTCAGCGGACAACCGCCGCTGGATCGCCAGCAGCCCAGCCTGGGCTGCAATATCAAATGGAAGGACTGACCGTCATGAAAGTATGTGCACTCCCCGGCGCCAACCGGAACATCGGCCGGAATGCCTTCCCGCTGCCGGAATACGACATTGAAGAAAACGGCCCCGGCACCGCCATCCTCGGTGGCGGCTGCTTCTGGTGCACCGAGGCGGTGTATCGCCAGTTGAGCGGCGTCTTGCGGGTCGAGTCCGGCTATGCCGGCGGCGACGCGACGACCGCGAACTATCAGGCCGTGTGCACGGGCACCACGGGCCACGCCGAGGTGATCAAGATCGAATACGACCCGGCACAGGTCAGCTTCGGCCAGATCCTGCGGGTGTTCTTCTCGGTCGCACACGACCCGACGCAGCTCAACCGCCAGGGCGCGGACCAGGGCACCCAGTACCGCAGCGTGGTCTTCGCCCAGACTCCGGAGCAGAGGGAAGTCACCGAACGCTACATCGAGCAACTCGGTCAGGCACAGGCTTTCAATCAACCCATCGTCACCGCCATCGAGCAGGGCACCTACTACCCGGCCGAGGACTACCACCAGGACTACGCCGCGCAAAACCCGGAGCAACCCTACATTGCGTCGGTCGCGGCCCCGAAGGTTGCCAAGCTGCGCCAGAAGCTCGGCGAGATGTGTGACTGAATACCGGCCCTGACACCCCCGGTCAGCCGCGCGGAGGGCCAGGCCCGCAAGCGCAGCCGAACAAAGCGGGCGGCTCCGATTACAATAGCGGCCCCCCGCGGCCCCGAGAGGGCCGCCCGTTTCGGAGAAACCAGATGTCAACTCGCCAGGACAAGGCTAATGCCATTCGCGCGCTCGCCATGGACGCGGTTCAGCAGGCCAGTTCAGGTCACCCCGGCATGCCGATGGGCATGGCCGATATTGCCGAAGTCTTGTGGAGCGATTTCCTGCGCCACAACCCGGAAGACCCGAAATGGCCGGACCGTGACCGTTTCGTGGTTTCCAATGGCCACGGCTCGATGCTGCTGTACGCGCTCCTGCACCTGAGCGGGTATGACCTGCCGCTGGAAGAGCTGAAGAATTTCCGCCAGCTGGGCGCAAAAACCGCCGGGCACCCCGAGTCGCATCTGATCGATGCCGTGGAAACCACCACGGGCCCTCTCGGCCAGGGTATTGGCAACGCCGTGGGCATGGCGCTGGCCGAAAAGCTGCTGGCCACTGAATTCAACCGGGAAGGCCACAAGGTCATCGACCACCGCACCTGGGTCTTCCATGGTGACGGCTGCCTGATGGAAGGCATTTCCCACGAAGCCTGTTCGCTGGCCGGCACCCTGAAGCTGGGCAAGCTCAACCTGATTTACGACGACAACAACATCTCCATCGACGGCGAAGTGGGCGGCTGGTTCACCGACGACACCGCGATGCGCTTCGAATCCTACGGCTGGCATGTCGTACGCGACGTCGACGGCCACGACCCGGAAGCCATTTCCCGGGCCCTGGCCGAAGCCGCTGCCGAAACCGAGCGCCCTTCACTGGTGCAGTGCAAGACGGTGATCGGCTTCGGCTCCCCGAACAAGGCCGGCAAGGAAGAATCCCACGGCGCCCCGCTGGGTGCGGATGAGATCGTCGCCACCCGCGAAAAGCTGGGCTGGGCCCACGGGGCCTTTGATATCCCCGCGGAAATCCGCGAGGCCTGGGACGGCAAGGCTGCCGGCAAGCAGCTGCAGCAGAAATGGGAGGCGGCATTCGCGGCCTACCGCAAGGCTTACCCGAACGAGGCGGACGAACTGATGCGTCGCCTTGACGGCCAGCTCCCGGCGGACTTCCACGACCAGTGGAAACACGCGCTGTGCGAAGTCCAGACCGACATGGCCAAGGTCGCGACCCGCAAGGCCTCGCAAATGGCCATCAGCAAGGCCGCGCCGGCACTGCCGGAAATGCTCGGCGGCTCGGCCGACCTGACCGGCTCGAACCTGACCAATTGGCCGGGCTGCGGCGCCGTCACCAGCACCGGCACCGGCCGTCACGTGCACTACGGTGTTCGTGAATTCGCCATGAGCGCGATGATGAACGGCATCGCACTGCACGGTGGCTACATTCCCTTCGGCGGCACCTTCCTGGTGTTCTCGGATTACGCCCGCAATGCGATCCGCATGTCGGCACTGATGGAACAGCGGGTGATCTACGTGATGACCCACGACTCCATCGGTCTGGGCGAAGACGGCCCCACCCACCAGCCGGTGGAGCACGTTTCCAGCCTGCGCCTGATCCCCAACCTGGAAGTCTGGCGCCCGGCCGATGTGGTCGAAACCTTTGCCGCCTGGCAGGCCGCACTGGAAAACGAGCGCACGCCAACCATCCTGGCGCTTTCCCGCCAGGGCCTGCCGGCGCAGGAACGCGACGGCGAGCAGCTGTCGGGCATCGCACGCGGCGGCTATGTACTGCACGATGCCACCAACCCGCAGGCCCTCATCATCGCCACCGGGTCCGAGGTGGAAATCGCCATGACCGCCGCCAGGCTGCTGGATGACGAAGGCATTCCGGTGCGCGTCGTGTCGATGCCCTGCATGGACCGCTTCGAGCAGCAAAGCCGGGAATGGCGCGATTCCGTCCTGCCCCCCGGTTTGACCGCACGCCTGGCGATTGAAGCCGGTGTGACCGGCCTGTGGTGGAAGTGGGTCGGAACCGCCGGCGATGTCATCGGTCTGGATCGCTTTGGCGAGTCCGCTCCGGCAGCGGATCTGTACAAACATTTCGGGTTCACTGCAGGTGCTGTCGCGCAGCGCGTAAAAGACCTGATCTGAGGCTCACCCCCAGACCCGCAATTCACTACGGAGCAAAACATGAGCATCAAGGTCGGCATCAACGGTTTCGGGCGTATCGGTCGCAATATCCTGCGAGCGCTGTACGAGTCAGGACGCAACACGCAGATCCAGATCGTGGCCATCAACGACCTGGGTGACACCGAAACCAATGCTCACCTGGCCCGGTACGACACCGCGCACGGCAAGTTCCATGGTGATATCCAGGTCGAAGGCGACACGATGATCGTCAACGGCGACCGGATCCGGGTGCTGGCCGAACGCGACCCCGGCAAACTGCCCTGGGGCGAGCTGGGTGTGGACGTGGTGTTCGAATGCACCGGGCGTTTTGCCTCGCGGGAGAAGGCCTCGGCGCACCTGGCCGGTGGCGCCCGCAAGGTCATCGTTTCGCAGCCGGCAGGCACCGACGTCAAGACCGTCGTCTACGGGGTCAACCACGACATCCTGAGCGCCGACGACACGCTCATTTCCAATGCCTCCTGCACCACCAATTGCCTGGCCCCTCTGGTCAAGCCGCTGCAGGACGCCATCGGCCTGGAATCCGGGCTGATGACGACGGTTCACGCCTACACCAATGACCAGGTGCTGACCGACGTTTATCACAAGGATCTGCGCCGCGCCCGCAGCGCGACCCAGAGCATCATCCCGACCAAGACCGGAGCGGCCGCGGCCGTCGGTCTGGTTCTGCCGGAGCTCAAGGGCAAGCTGGACGGCTTTTCGTTCCGGGTCCCGACCATCAACGTGTCCCTGGTGGATTTGTCCTTTGTTGCCAGCCGGCCGACCACGGTAGACGAAATCCACCAGTTGCTCAGGACCGCCTCCGAAGGCCCGCTCAAAGGCATTCTCGACTACTGCGACCAGCCGCTGGTATCGATCGACTACAACCACAACCCGGCATCTTCGACCTATGACGCCACACTGACCAAAGTCAGCGGCTCTCTGGTCAAGGTCTGCGCCTGGTATGACAACGAATGGGGCTTTTCCAATCGCATGCTCGATACCACGCTGGCCCTGATGGCAGCGAAATAGGCGCAGGCCCATTCGCCGGGGCACGACCTGCCGGCCCATCGCTCGACGATCGCAAGGAAAACGCATGACCATCCAACGCATGACCAATCTGGATCTCGCCGGGAAACGGGTGCTGATCCGCCAGGACCTGAATGTTCCCCTGAGCGACGGTGCCGTCAGCTCCGATGCCCGCATCCGGGCCAGCCTGCCGACCATCAAGCTCGCGCTGGATGCCGGCGCCGCGGTCATCGTGATGTCGCACCTGGGCCGGCCCACCGAAGGGGAATTCGCGGAGGAATTCAGCCTGGCACCGGTCGCCCGCCACATGGGTGGATTGCTGGGCCGGGATATCCCCCTGGTACGCAACTGGCGCGACGGACTCGACATCGCCCCCGGCCAGATCGTCATGCTGGAAAACGTGCGTTTCGAAAAGGGCGAGAAGAAGGACGATGCCGAGCTGGCTCAGGCCTACGCCCGGCTGTGTGACGTGTATGTGATGGACGCGTTCGGTACCGCCCACCGCGCCCAGGCCTCGACCCACGGTGTGGGCAAGTTTGCCCCCGTTGCCTGCGCCGGGCCGCTGCTGTCAGCCGAACTGGACGCACTGGGTGCTGCCCTGAAGCAACCCACCCGCCCCCTGGCAGTGATTGTCGGCGGGTCCAAGGTGTCGACCAAGCTGGAACTGCTGGAGCGCCTGTCGCAGGTTGCTGATCGCCTCATTCTGGGCGGCGGTATCGCCAACACCTTCCTGGCCGCCGCCGGCCACCCGGTGGGCAAATCCTTGCACGAACCCGACTTGATTCCGGCCGCCCGCAAGGTGATGGACACCATGACCGCCCGTGGCGCGACCATTCCGCTGCCCACCGATGTCGTCACCGCAACCGAGTTCTCCGCCGATGCGGTCGCCCGGACCTGCGCCGTGGACAAGGTACAGGCCGACGAAATGATCCTGGATGTCGGCCCCGATACCGCCAAGCTGCTCGCGGCCGAACTCAACGGCGCCGGTACCATCGTCTGGAATGGCCCCGTCGGCGTATTCGAGATCGAGCAGTTTGCTGCCGGCACTGCCGCCCTGGCCCGGGCCATCGCCGACAGCAATGCCTTCTCGCTGGCCGGTGGTGGCGACACCCTCGCCGCGATCGACAAATACGGGGTGGAAGAGCAGATCTCCTACATCTCCACCGGTGGCGGAGCCTTCCTGGAGTTTCTCGAAGGAAAAACCCTGCCCGCCGTCGCGATGCTGGAAAGCCGCGGCAGCAAGTAGGTCTGTCACTGCCGACGCGGCATCGGTGCCCCGGACGGGCATTCCGGGCTTTGCCCGAACGATGCACTGCAACAAATCCGGCGCGGTGAGTGAAAAATCTGCGAGAATTACGGGTTCAGCTCATCGGCATCATGCCGGGTAACACTCATCTCGGGGCCCTCTTAGGTGCCCGTTCGGAGAGTTCTGATGGAAGAAATCGAACGCGATGTCATGGAATTCGACCTGCTGGTCGTTGGTGCCGGCCCGGCCGGTCTGGCTTGTGCCATCCATGCCAAACAACTCAACCCGGACCTGAATGTCTGCGTGCTGGAAAAGGGTGCCGTGGTCGGCGCCCACAGCCTCGCAGGTGCGGTCATCGAGCCGGAAGCCCTCGAAGAGCTGCTGCCGAACTGGAAAGACAACCCGCCGGAAGTCTGCGTTCCGGTGGCCAAGGACGAAATCCGGATCATGAATCCGAAAGGCAGCTTCAAGCTGCCGATAGTCCCGCCGCAAATGAACAACCACGGCAACTACATCGTCTCGCTGGGCAGCCTGACTGCCAAGATGGGCGAGGCGGCCGAAGAACTGGGCATCGAAATCTACCCCGGTTTCCCGGCCCGCGAGCCGCTGTACGGTGAAAACGGCGAAGTCATTGGTGTGCGCACCGGTGACATGGGTGTGGACAAGGAAGGCAAACCCAAGGACAGCTACACCCCGGGCATGGACCTGCACGCAAAGATGACCGTCTTTGCCGAAGGCGCACGGGGATCCTGCACCAAGCAGCTGATCGCCAAATACGATCTGGACAAGGATGCGGACCCGCAGACCTACGGTATCGGCATCAAGGAACTCTGGCAGCTGCCTGCCGGTCGCGGCGACACCGGGAAGGTCATGCACACCGTAGGCTGGCCGCTGGACAACAGCACCTACGGCGGCAGCTTTGTCTACCACCTGGAAGACGACAAGCTGGCTATCGGCTTCGTGGTCGGTCTGGACTACTCCGACCCCCACCTCGAGCCCTTCGAGAAGTTCCAGGAATTCAAGAATCACCCGGAAATGAAGAAGCTGCTGGAAGGCGGCGAAATCGTTTCCTACGGCGCGCGGGCCATTGTTGAAGGCGGCTGGCAATCCCTGCCCAAGGTTGAAATGCCTGGCGCCGCGCTGGTCGGCTGCGGTGCCGGCACCCTGAACGTACCCAAGATCAAGGGCGTGCACCAGGCTATCCGCTCCGGAATGGAAATTGCCAAGCAGTTCCATGAAAAGCAGACCAGCGAAGGCTTCGACAGCCGCCTGCGGGCCTCTGCTGTCGGCAAAGAGCTGCACAAGGTTCGGAACATCCGCCCCTCCTTCCACTGGGGCCTGTGGGTCGGCTTCATCATCTCGGGCATCGAGACCGTCTTTGCCGGTTTGCTGCCCTACACGCTGAAGAACCGGGCCGATCACAGCGCACTGAAGAAAATCACCGAGCACAAACCGTTGATCTCGCCGGACCGCGAGCTGCCGCCACGTGACCGCCTGTCGGCCGTGTACTTTGCCGCCACCGAGCACGACGAAGACCAGCCGGTTCACCTGCATGTCGCCGATACCAACATCTGCGTCACCCAGTGTGCCGAGGAATACGACAACCCGTGCACCCGCTTCTGCCCGGCCAAGGTCTATGAAATGGTCGAAACCGATGGCGGCGGCAAGCAGTTGCAGATCAATGCCGCCAACTGCGTGCACTGCAAGACCTGCGATATCAAGGACCCCTACCAGATCATCAACTGGGTCACCCCGGAAGGTGGCTCGGGTCCGAACTACCAGTTGATGTAAGGGCTGCGGTCATCCGTCGGGCACCCCCATCAGGGCCTGACGGATACCGGCCGCAAAACCCGGTCCGCAAAGACCTGTCCATCTACAGGGCGCGCACCCGCGTTGAGTGTGGTTCAATAGCGCCCGCGAAACTCACCTTTAAACAGGGAACAATACGATGAAAGTACTCGTGCCCATCAAGCGCGCAGTGGACTACAACGTCCGCGTTCGCGTGAAGAACGATGGTACCGGCGTCGAACTGAACGGCGTCAAAATGAGCGTGAACCCCTTTGACGAAATCGCCAACGAAGAGGCCCTGCGTCTCCGCGAAAAGGGCGTCGTCAGCGAAGTGATCGTGTGCACCATCGGTGTGGCCAAGGCCGAAGATCAGCTGCGCAGCGAACTCGCCCGCGGCGCTGACCGTGCCATCCACGTTGTGACCGATGAAGAAATTCAGCCGCTGCAGGCCGCGCGCATCCTGGCCAAGCTGGCACAGGACGAAGGCGTGGACCTGATCCTGGGCGGCAAGCAGGCCATCGATGACGATGCCAACCAGACCGGCCAGATGACCGCCACCCTGCTGGGCTGGGCCCAGGCGACCTTCGCATCCAAGGTGGAGATTGCCGACGGCAAGGCCACGGTGGATCGTGAAATCGATGCCGGTACGGAAACCATCGAAGTGGCCCTTCCCGCCGTCATCACGGCGGACCTGCGCCTGAACGAGCCGCGCTTCATCAAGCTGCCGGACATCATGAAAGCCAAGCGCAAGCCGCTGGACAAGAAAGACATCGGCGAATTCGACATTGACGTGCCGAAGCTGGAAGTCACCGAAACCCGTGCACCGGGTGGCCGTGAGCCGGGCCGCAAGGTCAAGGACGTCGCCGAACTGGTTGCCGCACTGAAAGACAAGGGGCTGGTCTGATGAGCAAGATTCTGATTGTCGCCGAGACACTGGCCGGCGAACTGCACCCCACCACCTCCAAGGCTGTGGCCTGCGCGAAGGAAATCGGTGGTGATGTCCACGTCGTGGTCTTCGGCACCGGGGATCAGGGCGCAGCCGATGCTGCGGCCCAGATTGATGGCGTGACCGAAGTCCTCGCGGTATCCAACGAAGCCAATGGTTCCCCCTGCGCCGCCGTGCTGGCCCCGCAGGTTGTCGCCATGGCCGATGGCTACACGCACCTCATCGCTGCCAACACCACCACCGGCAAGGACCTGATGCCACGCGTTGCCGCACTGCTGGGCGTACCGCAGGTGACGGACATCATGGCTGTTCACGGCCCGCGCGAGTTCGATCGCCCGATTTATGCCGGCAACGCCGTGACCCGCGTGTCTGCACCCGGTGACTTCGTGCTGGTGGGTACCGTTCGTACCGCGTCCTTCAGCGCAGCAGCCGGCGGCAACAGCGCCCCGGTTACGGCGACGGAAGTCGCAGCCGAGCTGCCCACGCACACCCGCGTTATTGGTCAGACCACCGGTGGCGGTGACCGTCCGGACCTGCAGACCGCCTCCAAGGTGGTATCCGGTGGCCGCGCACTCGGCTCGACCGAGAAGTTCGACATCATCTTCGCGCTGGCCGATGCCATTGGCGCCGGTTGTGGCGCCTCGCGCGCTGCAGTGGATGCCGGCTATGTGCCGAATGACATGCAGGTTGGCCAGACCGGGAAGATCATTGCCCCGGATCTGTACATTGCCTGCGGTATCTCCGGTGCGATCCAGCATCTGGCCGGGATCAAGGACGCCGGCACCATCGTCGCGATCAACAACGACGAGAATGCCCCGATCTTTGAAATCGCAGACCTCGGCCTGGTTGCCGATCTGTTCGATGCCGTTCCGGAACTGACCAAGGCGGTAAGCTAGACCAACGGCGCCGGCCCCTGCCGGCACCTTTGAGTAGTCGAGAACGCCGCCGGATACTGGCGGCGTTTTTGTTTACGCCGAAACTGACGGATACACAATGATCGGCAAAATCGTAGGCGGCTTTCTTGGCCTGATGTCCGGAGGGTTTCTGGGGGCCCTGCTGGGCCTGTATATCGGCCACTGGTTCGATCGCAGCTTCGCCGGTGCCAGCTTGCGTGGCGGCATCTTCGGCAGTTCCAGCGCCGCTGACCAGGAAGAGATCCTGACGCTCTGTTTCGAGTTGCTGGGCTGCGTGTGCAAGGCTGATGGACAGGTCAGCCGCGCGGAAATCGACACGGCCGAGGCCCTGTTGCGCCGGCTGAAAGTGCGCACCGAGCAGCGTCAGGCCATGATTCAGGCCTTCAATCGCGGCAAGGCTCCCGGCTTCGATGTCGACAGTTGCACCCAAAAACTGCGTGCCCTGTGCCGCGGGCGGGTGCTGTGGACCCGACTGGCGCTGGAGATTGTGCTGACCGGTGCCCTGGCAGACGGGCGGGTCGATGACGCGGAGCGCGCCATGCTCGGACGCATAGCTACCGGCCTCGGTTTCCGCAGCGCGGATTTCGAAGCCCTGCTGCGTCTGATGACTGGCAGTGCCGGCGGCTGGCAGGGTGGGCCCCAGAGCGGTCAGCGTCCCGGAAGTGCCGGCCCCAGCCCGGAGCAGCGGCTGGAAGAATCCTATTCTGCCCTCGGTGTGAGCGCTTCGGCCTCGGACGCCGAGGTACGCAAGGCGTACCGACGCCTGATGAGCCAGCACCACCCGGACAAACTCGCCGCCAAGGAAATGCCCGAAGCCCTGCGGGCACAGGCAGAGGAGCGGGTCCGTCAGATCCGTGCGGCGTGGGATCTGGTGAAACAGGCTCGCGGAATCTAACCTGCATCACGGGCGGCTTGCTACCATTCACTCATTGTTCGATCGGCTGACCTTCCATCATGAAACGATTCATCTTGCTTCTAGCCGGCAGCCTTGTGGCCACCGCTCCCCTCGCTTCCGTTGAAGAGGCTCGCAAAGCGCTGGAGCAGGGCAACTACAAGCAGGCGCTGGAAGCCGTCGACAGCCGCCTGCGCAGCAATCGGGACGATGCCGAAGCCCGCTTCCTGCGCGGACTCTCGCTGGTGCTGCTCAACCGCGATGGGGAAGCCACGCAGGTCTTTGCGGACCTGGTCCGTGACCATCCCGAATTGCCGGAGCCGTACAACAACCTGGCGGTTCTGTATGCCCGTGCGGGTCAGTACGAACAGGCCCGCGACGCGCTGGAAACCGCACTGATCAAGCATCCCAGCTATGCCACGGCACATGAGAATCTCGGCGATGTCTACGCCACGATGGCGCAGGCCGCGTGGAAACGCGCACAAACGCTGGACCGCAGCAACTCGATGCTGGACAGCAAACTGGCCCTGATCGATGAAGCCCTGGCTGGCGGCGTAATTGCCTCGGGCAACACCAGTCGGGTAAGCCCGCCGGTTTCCGAACCGGTTCCCCGGGCGCAGACTCCGCTGCCCAAAGCCGAGACCGGCGGCACCGGAGCCATCGTCGCGGCCGTACCGGCTCCGCAGCCGATTGTGGGTTCACAGAGCGCGCCAGCACCCCAGGCGGCGCAACCCGCAGCACCCGGTGCGCGTGAAGCGGCACTGGAAGCCCTTCAGGGCTGGGCCAAGGCCTGGTCAGACCAGGATGTCGCCCGCTACCTGGCCTCCTACAGCAACCGCTTCGAGCCGGGTAATGGCGTCTCACTGGATACCTGGAAGCAACAGCGACGGGCGCGTCTGACCGCACCGACCAGTATCAATATCCAGGTACTGAATCCACAGGTCACGGTGCTGAGCGAAACCACCGCACGCATCACCTTCATTCAGGTCTACCAGTCGAACTCCTATGCCGACCAGGTCGCCAAGGTCATGGAATTCGCACGCGAAGGCCGCAGCTGGCGTATCACCAAAGAAGATGTCCGCCTCTGATAACCACCCCGGGCGAAAGCTCGCGCTTGCGGTTGCCATCGTCGGCTGCACCGGAACGGCCATTGCCAGTGCGATGGAGCCGATTCTGGACCACGTTGTCGCGCTCAACGCGCCTTCTGCCTATACGCCCTTCGAAGAGGTGATCCCGCTGGGGGCGCAGGAACTGACGATGCTGCCGGCGTCGCTGGTCGCGCTGCCGGAAGCTACCGATCACGTTCTGGTCGCGGACCTCGACCGTAACCGGCTGTACCTCTACGAGCACCGCAACGGTGAAATCCACCTGTTGCGTGCCATGTATCTGTCCATCGGCAAGGCCGGTTATGGCAAACGGGTTGAGGGCGACAACCTCAGCCCGGTGGGGATTTACACGATCACCTCGTGGATCCCTGGCGAGGAACTCCCGGATCTGTACGGTAAAGGGGCCTGGCCGGTGAACTATCCCAACCCGCTGGACCGGATGGAAGGCCGCACCGGTTACGGCATCTGGCTGCACGGCAACCCCACGGAAACCAATGGCCGCCGGCCACCCCGGTCGAGTGAAGGCTGCATCACCCTGGCCAATGCCGACCTGCTGAGTCTGGCACCGTTTATCGACTTGCAGACAACGCCGGTTGTTTTCGCCGACAAGGTCGAATGGCAGACCCGCGAAAAACGGGTTGAGCAGGCGCTGCTCGTGCGTTCGCTGCTGGAGGGCTGGATGGATGCCTGGGAGTCTCTGGACGCGGAGAAGCTGGTCAGCCACTACAGTGACGATGCAAAGATCGGCAACCTGACCAAGGAACAGCTGCTGAACCAGAAACGGGACGTCAATTCGCGCAAGGAATGGCTGAACCTGAAGGTGTCCAAGCTTTCCGCCTATCGCTACCCCGGTTCCGGTGGGGACCGCATACAGGTGGATTTCGAGCAGGACTACCAGTCCAGCAACTTCTCCTCCAAGAGTTTCAAGCGGCAGTACTGGCAACGAGAAGCCGATGGCCAGTGGCGCATCCTGCTCGAGATTCCCGACTACTCCTCCTAGGAGTTCGGCATAAAAAAGGCCCGGTAGAACCGGGCCTTTTTGTGTCTCCGTTGTTCAGCGCTTGGCGCGTTTGGCTACCTTGTTCGGATCGAAGTGCTTCTCGTTGAACTCTTCCGTGAAGTCGTTCGGGTTGTCTTCGTTGATCATCGCGGTCGCGAAGTAGGTCCGTGACTGCAGGTCGTAGATCAGCTCCGGAACGGTCGAACAGGTCAGCATCGTATCCACACAGACCAGGTGGCCTTCCTGGAACTTGTAGAACTGATCACGATGGTCGTAATTGTCGAGCATCGTCGCTGTCCAGGTGTCTTCGTCGAAGTAGATCACCTTCTTCTTGAAGGTATGACGGACTTCAGGCTTGTTGTTGGCCTCGACGATCCACATGCGATGCATCTCGTAGCGCGCCAGGTCCTGATCGATATGACGGCCCTTGAGAATGTCGTCGTACTTCAGCTTGTTGGAGTTGATCCCGTAGCTGTTGTACGGCGTGATCATGACCTTCCGGCCGATCAGCTTCCAGTTGTAGCGGTCCAGTTTGCCGTTGATCATGTCGACCTGGTCATAGAACTGCTGGCCATCCGTGCCTTCGTACGGGTTGTCATAACCCACGGACGGTGCACGGCGAATGCGACGCAGACCCGGGTTGTAGAGCCAGGCCGAGCGGTAATCGGCATGTTCCCAGGCCAGCAGCAGCTGACCGGCGATGCGGGGTGGTGCCGTCGTCGTCGAGAGGTACCAGAGGAAGATGTCGTCCGGACCGTTCATCGTTCCCGGTTCGCTGATGTTCGCGTACTTGAACTTCACTTCCTCGACGATTTTCGTCAGCTGGTAGCTGCCGTTGTCCTGCACGATGGCCTGGTTGTTGTAGCGGGTGACATTCTCACCACGCCACTTCAGGCGGTGGTTCCACCAGGGGTGTGCACCGCTGGTCGGAATGGGGAAGGGAAAGCCCAGCGTGGCATTGCGGATCTTGTCCGGATCGCCCCCTTCAAGGGTGGCCCGGGACGCATTGGCGATGGTGGCCTCGTAGATCGCCTTCGGCCAGGCTGCATCACGATGGCTGGGGTAGACATGCATCTTGTAGGTGTCGTAACGCTCCAGCATGCGCTTGTGACCTTCGGACAGCATGTCCGCATAGTCAGCCATGTTGGCCTGGGTCACGGTGAACAGTGGCTGTTCGTTCGCGAAGCGATTGTCGATCCAGCGAGGTTCCTTAATCAGTTCGTCGCCATGCGGGGTATACGGCGTCCACGCCGGCACTTTTCCGTCGGCGGTTCCGGCACGAATCGCACCCAGCGGGGTGTACTCGGTTCCTTCAATGCCAAGTTTGGCGATTTCGTCAGCCGGCGGCTGAGCCCACACTGTCCCTGCACTGCCTATCAGCGCAACCGTGAGCAAGCGGCGAATAATCATGATGTCTCCTGGTTTGAATAACCAACCCCACGGCGGGCGTGGGGAGTGTCCTGACGAATTATGGCACGAACACGGGGCCACGCAGGCCCATCGCAGCCAAATGTCAGATCAAAAGCCGACGAATGTCAGTTAACAATTCGGACAAGGCCGTGGTAAACCGGGCGGCTGCCGCACCATCAATGACCCGGTGATCGTAGGAGAGGCTCAGCGGCACCATCAAACGGGGCCGGAAATCGGCGCCATCCCATACCGGCTCCATGGAAGCCCGCGAAACGCCCAGGATGGCAACCTCCGTGCTGTTGACGATGGGTGTGAAATATTCACCGCCAATGCCACCCAGGCTGGAGATTGAAAAACAACCGCCCTGCATGTCCGCAGGCTTCAGTTTCCCCTCACGCGCCTTCGCTGCCAGTGCCGCGCACTCAGCGGCCAGTTCCCCAATGCTTTTCCTGTCCACGTCCCGCACGACCGGAACCACCAGGCCGTTTTCGGTATCGGCCGCAAACCCGATGTTGACGTAGTCACGGCGGATCAGGGCATCGGATTCCGCAGTCAGGGCACTGTTGAAATCCGGGTAGCGACGCAGCAGCAGGGCGCAGGCTTTCATGATGAAGGGCAGAACCGTCAGCTTCGGCCCCTCACCACGCTGGTTTTCCGACTTGCGGAAGGCTTCGAGTTCGGTGATGTCAGCGCTGTCACACTGGGTGACGTGTGGAACCTGCAGCCAGCAG
>JBFHON010000023.1:0-16245 GCA_041593295.1 Oceanococcaceae bacterium
CGGGCACCGAGGCGGATATCCAGGCCCTGCTTGGTGAACTGGCGGAAGGCATCCTTGGCGATCTGCGCATCCGCGATGCCGGCCAGGAAGCTGTCCATGGCCTCGAGAAGGACGACTTCCGAACCCAGGCGTTTCCACACGGAGCCGAGTTCGACACCGATCACTCCCGCGCCGATCACGCCAAGGCGTTCAGGGACGCTATCCAGTTCCAGTGCATCCCAGGAATCCAGAATGTATTCGCCGTCGAAAGGTGCCATGGGCAACTGAGTCGGGCTGGAGCCGCTGGCGATGATGATGTTTTCACAGGTCAGCGTGCGCACGTCGCCGTCATTCGGAGTGAACTCGACCTCACCGCTGCCGACGATGCTGCCGCTACCAAACAGCCCGTCCACCTTGTTGGCCTTGAACAGCCCGGCGATTCCGCCGGTCAGGCCGGTGGTGATTCCGGTTTTCCGCTTTTGCATCGCGGCAATGTCCAGCGAGACCTTGTCTACGCTGATCCCGTGGGTTTCGAACTCGTGTTGTGCGCGGTGGTACAGCTCACTGGATTCCAGCAGCGCCTTGGAAGGGATACAGCCGGCATTCAGACAGGTGCCGCCAAAGGCCGGCTGCTCGTCGCGGTTGATCCACTTGTCGATGCAGGCGGTCTTCATGCCCAGTTGCGCACAGCGAATCGCTGCGACGTAGCCGGCAGGCCCGGCTCCGATGACGATAACGTCGTAATCCTTGCTCATGGTTCTCTTCGCTTTATGGGGTGTGGGCGTGTCCGGATCAGATTTCCAGCAGCAGACGTGCGGGATCTTCGAGGACTTCCTTGATGGTGCGCAGGAACAGGACGGCTTCGCGTCCGTCGATGATGCGGTGGTCGTAGGTCAATGCCAGATACATCATGGGACGAATCACGATTTCGTCGTTGACCACCACCGGTCGCTTGTTGATGCCGTGCATGCCCAGGATGCCACTTTGCGGCGGATTCAGGATCGGTGTCGACAGCATCGAGCCGAAGACGCCACCGTTGGTGATCGAGAAGGTACCGCCGGTCAGATCTTCCAGCGTGAGCTTGTTGTCGCGTGCCTTGCGACCCAGGTCGCCGATGCCGGACTCGATTTCGGCAAAGCTGAGGCGATCCGGTGAGCGCAGCACCGGGACCACCAGGCCGCGGGGCGAACTCACGGCGACGCCAATATCGTAGTGACCGTGATAGACGATGTCGTTGCCGTCCACCGAGGCGTTCAGCACGGGGTAACGCTTCAGGGCTTCGATTGTGGCTTTGACAAAGAAGCTCATGTAGCCCAGACGGACATCATGGGACTTTTCAAACACGTCGCGATACTGCTTGCGCAGTTTGTCCACCGCCGAGAGATCCACCTCGTTGAAGGTGGTGAGCATGGCGGCCGTCTGCTGGGCTTCGACCAGCCGCTCGGCGATGCGCGCGCGGATCCGGGTCATCGGAACACGTTGCTCGATGCGGTCACCCGCCACCGGGGCGGGCGCTGCGGGTGCCGGTGCTGCAGCCGGGCTGGGCGCGGGCGCCGGAGCTGCTGCAGGCGTCGCCGCCTTGGGTGCGGAACCGGCAGCCAGATGAGCTTCCACGTCTTCGCGGGTGACCCGCCCGCCACGACCGGTACCCTTGACGTCGTCAACGCTCAGGCCCTTGTCGGCAAGCAGCTTGCGAACGGCAGGACCGGGGTCCAGATCGTCCGCAGCTGCCGGCGCTGCGGTTTCGGCCGGTTCGCTGCTTGCCGGGGCGGCGCTGGCACCCTCGCCTTCTTCGAGAATCGCCAGGACGTCACCGGCAACCACCGAATCGCCCTCGTTCTTCAGGATCTTGACCAGCGTTCCGGCGGCCGTTGCCGGGACTTCCAGCATGACCTTGTCCGTTTCCAGATCAACGACGTTCTCATCGCGGCCTACGGCATCGCCTGCGTTCTTGTGCCATCCCGCAATCGTGGCTTCAGCCACGGATTCTGGTAATGCGGGTACTTTGATCTCGATGGTCATCCGGCTCTCCGTCTCGTCCTAACGCTTTCGTGGGGGGTTATTGGTTGCGGCTCGAAGCGTAACCCTGCGGGGTTTTTCCGCCGCTGAGTGCTTCGTTCATCAAATAGGCTTGCTGGCGTGCATGCAGCGCCATGTACCCGGTCGCCGTGGAAGCGGCAGCCGGGCGCGCGGCATACTTCATGTCATGCCGGTCGCGATTGAGGGGCGACATCAGGCGGTGCTTGATCTGGTGCCAGGCGCCCTGGTTGATCGGTTCTTCCTGGCACCAGACGATGTCCCGCGCATTCGGGTAGCGCGCCAGAATGGCCCGGTAAGCCTCTGCCGGGAACGGGTACAGCTGTTCGATACGAATCAGCGCGACGTTGCTGGCCTCGGCTTCTTCGCGCGCCTTGATCAGGTCGAAATACACCTTGCCGCTGCAGAACACGACCCGGTCGATGGCGTCGACATCCTGTTCTCCGGTATCCGGAATGATGAGTTGAAAACGCCCTTCGGTCAGGTCTTCCAGTGTCGATACCGACAGCGGATGGCGAAGCAGGCTCTTCGGCGTCATCACGATCAGCGGACTGCGCAGTGAGCGCAGGTGCTGGCGTCGCAGCATGTGGAACATCTGCGCCGGTGTTGAAGGGATGCACACCTGCATGTTGTTCTGGGCACACAGTTGCAGATACCGCTCCAGACGTGCCGAGGAGTGCTCGGGACCCTGACCTTCATACCCGTGAGGCAGGAACATGGTCAGCCCGCAGAGGCGGCCCCATTTGGCGTTGCCGGAGGAAATGAACTGATCCACCAGAACCTGGGCGCCGTTGGCGAAGTCACCGAACTGCGCTTCCCAGATCACCAGACAATCCGGTGACGTGGTGCTGTAACCGTATTCGAATCCGAGCACACCCTCTTCACTCAGCAGGGTTTCGAGGACCTCGAACTTGCCGGGCCCCATTTCCGCCAGTGGCGAATAGGAGCCGAGCTCATTCTGGTTATGCACCGTGGCGTGACGGTGGAAGAAGGTACCGCGGCCGGCGTCTTGCCCGGTGAAGCGGACATTGCAGCCCTCCTTGACCAGTGTCGCGTAGGCCATGGTTTCCGCGAAGCCCCAGTCCACCGGCGCACCGCCTGCGGCCATCTTGGCGCGGTCCTTCCAGATGCGCTGCACGCGCGGGTGCAGCGTGAAGGTTTCGGGCAGCGCGAGGGCCTCTTCGCTGGCGGTTCGCAGCTGGTCCATCGTGACCGCTGTGCGCACGATTTCCGCATGGTTGCTGCCGTTGTAGCTGGACCAGTCAATCGTATGTTCATTGCCGAGCAGCCCGAGGGTCTTGCGGGCGATGTTCTCGCCGGCATCCAGGCCATCCCGGTACTGCGCGCTCATCTGCTCGGCTTCACCTTCGGTGATCACGCCGTCCTGCTCCAGCGCAGCGGCATAGAGGGCTCGCGTGGTTGGCGTCTTGCGGATGATTTCGTACATCTGCGGCTGGGTCACCGCCGGTTCGTCAGCCTCGTTGTGGCCGTGACGGCGGTAACAGATCAGGTCAATGATCACGTCCTTGCCGAACTGGCAACGGTAGTCGGCGGCCAGCTTGCTGATGAACACCACCGCGTCGGGGTCGTCGGCATTGACGTGGAATACCGGCGCTTCCAGCATTTTCGCGAGGTCGGTGCAGTACAGCGAGGTCCGCGAGTTCTTGCCGGGAGCGACTTCAATGGGGTTGGGCGTGGTGAAGCCGATCTGGTTGTTGACGATCACGTGCACCGTGCCGCCGGTGCCGTAGCCCCGGGACTCTGACAACTGCATCGTTTCCATGACCACGCCCTGCCCGGCAAAGGCGGCATCGCCGTGGATCAGCAGCGGCAGAATCTGGCTGCCATCGTCATCATTGCGGCGGTCCTGCCGGGCCCGCACACTGCCCTGTACAACCGGGTTGACGATTTCCAGGTGTGAGGGGTTGAAGGCCAGGACCAGGTGACAACGTTTGCCTTCGACCTCGACATCGGTGGAGAAGCCCATGTGGTACTTCACGTCCCCGGATGCCCAGAGGTTGTCTTCGGTGACGTGTTTGCCTTCGAACTCGGCGAACAGGTCTGCGGGTGACTTGCCGAGGATGTTGACCAGCACGTTGAGGCGACCCCGGTGGGCCATGCCGATGACCACTTCCTCGATATCGGCTGTGCAGCTCTGGCGCAGGACTGCGTCCAGGGCGGGGATCAGGCTGTCACCACCTTCCAGCGAGAATCGTTTCTGCCCGACATATTTGGTGTGCAGGTAGCGCTCAATGCCTTCTGCAGCGGTCAACTGCATCAGAACGTCACGGCGCTCCTGCGGCTCCAGCTTGCTCTTGAAGGCATGGCCTTCCAGGCGTTGCTGAATCCACCGCTTTTCGGCGGTTTCCGTGATGTACATGTACTCGGCACCAATCGTGCCGGTGTACACATCGCGGCAGAGCGCGATGATGTCGCGCAGCTTCATGCGCTCGTCAGCAACCAGGGACCCGGTGTTGAACTCGGTGTCCATGTCCTGCTCGCCGAGACCGTGGAAAGCCGGGTCGAGGTCACGGAAGAAGGGTTTTTCCGCCAGACCCAACGGGTCAAGGTCCGCGGCCTGGTGTCCGCGCACGCGGTAGTAGTTGATCAGGCGGAGGACGCCGGCCTGCTTGGTTGCGGCCTCCGGGGCCATGCCTTCGCCCCGGCGCTTGCGCCGATCCCGCTCCTGAGCGAGCGAGACGAACGACTCGCGGATGGGCGTGTGCGCAACATCCGGAGTCGTGCGATCAACGAAGGAATCGAAGTAATTTCTCCAGCTTTCTTCGACGTTTTGCGGGTTCTTGAGATATTCCTCGTACTGTGCATCCACATAGCCCGAGTGCGAGCCCGAGAGTGGCGTCCCGGCCAGAAATTTCTCCAACAAATCACCGCGCATGGCGCATCCCCTGATTGCCTAAACAGTCGAATTCAGCCAACAGCGCAGACCCTTCATGAAATTGCTCGCTGGCAGCGCGCAAGCATAGCTTGTCAGCCCGAATTTTGTTCTTTTTCACCGGTTCGATCGGCAAGCCATTCAGCGAATTCTTCGCCAAATTCCGGGTTCTTGAGCGCATAGTCCACATTGGCCTGCAAATAACCCAGCTTGCTTCCGCAGTCGTAGCGCGTACCTTCGAATTCGTAGGCGAGCACGGTCTGCTCTTCAAGCATGCGGGCAATGGCATCCGTCAGCTGAATTTCACCCCCGGCACCGCGTTCGGTGGACTCGATCAGCTTGAAGATCCGCGGGTTGAGAATGTAGCGTCCGACAACGGCCAGATTGGACGGTGCGTCTTCCGGAGCGGGTTTCTCGACGATGCGTTTGATCTCTCCCAGCCCCGGGCGAATTTCCTCGATCTCAACGATGCCGTATTTGTGGGTTTCTTCCTTGGGTACACGCTGAACGGCGATGACGCTGGTCCCGAACTCGCTGTAGATGCGCTGCATCTGCGCCAGGCACGGGCGCATCCGGCCATCGATCAGGTCATCGGCGAGGATGACCGAGAAGTCCTCGTCACCCACGGCCACTTCGGCACAGGCCACGGCGTGCCCCAGACCCAGTGCTTCGGGCTGGCGGATATAGATGCAGCTCACTCCATGCGGCAGGACTTCACGCAGCATCTTCAGTACTTCGGTCTTACCCTTCTCTTCCAGGGTTTTCTCCAGCTCGTAGGAGCGGTCGAAGTGGTCGAGAATGGAGTTCTTGTTATTGCTGGTGATGAAGATCAGCTGCTCCGCACCAGCGGCGACGGCTTCCATCACCGCGTACTGGATCAGGGGCTTGTCGACGATCGGAAGCATTTCCTTGGCGCTGGCTTTTGTCGCCGGCAGGAATCGGGTGCCAAGTCCGGCAACGGGGAAGACCGCTTTACGTATCCGCATGGTTATTCTCTTCTTGTTGTGAACGATGGCCTGTCGAGACTACGCCGCACCCTCCTTGTATGACCCGGTCAGGATCGGGCGGAAGCTGCGGGCATCCTGCAACAGGAAAGACGTTTGACCACTTTTCTGTTGGGCATGCAGGTTTCCCTTGCCGGGAAGAAACAGCGGAGTCTTGAACTCACAATGGTATTCACATGCACCCTCCGAAGTCCCCAGGCTGGCTGCGATTGCCGCCGCCGACCACATGCCATGAATGATGGCCTGCTTGAAGCCTAACAGTTTGGCGGTGGGGGCCGTCAGGTGGATCGGGTTGAAGTCACCGGATACGCGTGCGTAACGACGTCCAAGGTTGCTCTCCAGCCGGTAGCTCTGCATCAATGGCCAGTCGCTCGGAGTCGGTGCCTTGCGCGGCTCACGGGCAGTGCGTGGCTGATCAGGGTCTTTGGCACGGCTGAGAATCAACGCCGTGCTGTGCCAGATGAGTTCCCCGCTTTCATCCCGCACTTCGGTGCGCATGTTGAATTCATAGCCCCGCGGGGTCCGGTCCAGCGAGGGAATTTCAACGCGGAAGTCCAGCTTTTCACCGACCCGCGGCGCGCGGATCTGGAAGACATGGTTTTCCATGTGCACGAGTCCCAGTGCCGGCAACGGGAACTCGGGGTGCGCCATGAGCGCCATCGTCAGCGGTGTGCCCATGACCTGCGGGTACAGGATCGGCAGACCGAGGCGGTCCTCGCCCCCACACACCGCGAGGTAGCGTCGAACGTCGTTGCGGCTGGCGACAATTCCGCGGGCTTCGGCACTGAGGGGTTTGGCCAGCGTCTTGTCGCTGCGGCCCTTGGAAACGGCGAGCTGCGCGAACAGAGGCAAGGTACTGGGAATGGACTGGAATTCGAGAGTACTGGTCATGACTTGGTTTCCATTGGGGTCAGCCGTGCTGGCCGGACGTTTGATTTGAGAGCGAATGCGTGACAGCGGGCACGTGGTACTCAGGGTACAACCCGATCGATCGTCACTGCGACCTTTCCACCGGCAGGCTGATTGGTCCAGCGCAGGCTGCCTTCCCAATCCCCAGGGCTGGCTTTGGCCGCGCCAGACGCCGAGATGCGGGCAACAATCTCAAGCTCACCCTGTTCGGAGATCACCCTTCCGGCCAGCATGCTCTTGCTGTCGTTGAGTTGGACGGTTGCCGGCCAGCTGCCGATGGGGAGCCTGTCCGCCGCCACCGGCATGGGCGGCCCGCTGGGTGTCCGCGCAAAGACGAAAAGCGTGCTTCCTGGCGGCGTTTGTCCGCTCAGCTGTTCGCCCAGCGCGACCTCGATATTCAGCGCGTACTCGTTGGGTTTTGCGGTGGAGCCACTGGCGGTCTCCGGTAAGGGAACCCCAATCTCGATCAGTGTTTGTCTCAGGTCTGCTGGAAGGTTCGGAACCTGTGCCAGCCGGTCCAGGGTGCGAAAGGCCAGTTCTTCTTCTCCACGGGCCTGCGCGGCCAGGGCGTAAAACCAGAGGGCACGGATGTTCTGTGCGTCCAGCGTCAACGCTTGCTGGATCAGTTCCAGCGGCCGGCCTTCCAGGCTCTGGTTTTGCGCCAGACCAATGGCTTCGGCTTCCGCGACCAGATGGTCCGGGTCCGGCGTTGTCGCGCGGCTATTCGCCTCACGCCAGGCACGTGCCGCCTGATCAAAGCGCTGCATGATCATGTATGAGCGCCCGAGCATCACCCACCCGGTGTGGTCGTCGGGGTTGCTCTCCAGGCGTTCTGCCAGCCGCGCAACCATCTGTTCGACATCGGGAGGTGCGCCGCCCTCGGCGGCGTTCGCCGATTGCGGTTGTGGCCAGTGCATGGCCCCGCCGGTGGCGAAGAAGGTCAGCACGGCGATGCTCAGAGGCAGGATCAGAAAACCGATGCGGGCCGGCATGCTGATGCTTTTTTCCCAGCGGCGCTCGTCGGAATCCGCATCGGTCGCCCGCACCAGTTGCAGCTGCAGGCGTTGACGCTCCTGCGCGGCGAGCGCCTCGCTGATCTCACCGGCTGCTTGCGCGTTATCGATTGAAGCCAGTGCGGTGTCGTACTGTTCCCGGTTGATCCCGACACGCGCCGGTAGCGTCGCATTGCTCGGCAGCTTGTTGGCACGCAGGACCAGAACGACCCAGCAAACAGCGAGCAGCAACCCGCCAATAGCCAGAATGCTCATGCGTTCCGCCCCTTTTCCAGCGCGGCTTTCAGTTTTTCAGGGTCGATCGTGGTCATCTCTTTTTCGTGGCGACGGGAACGGGAGCTCATCCGGTAGATCACCAGCCCGCCGAAGGCCAGTAGCAGGAAGGGCCCAAGCCAAAGCGCCCAGGTCAGAGGCTTGAACGGGGGGCGGTAGAGGACGAAATCACCGTATCGTTCGACCATCCAGGCACGAATCTCGTCATCGGTTTTGCCTTCGCGCATCAGCCGCTCCAGCTCTTCACGCAGGTCTGCGGCCAGGGGGGCGTGCGAATCGGCAATGGACTGGTTCTGGCACACCAGGCAGCGCAGTTCCTTTTCCAGGTTGCGCATCCGGTCCGGGTCAACTTCTGCCGCGAGGCCGGCATGGCTGACAAGGATCGACGCCGCAACGAGCAGCAAACGGAGGATGTGCAAGTTGCTCATGAGGATGGCGTGCTTTCTCGCTGCAGTTGTTGAATCAGCGGGATCAGTTCTTCCGAAATGTACCCGGGAGTGACGGGCCCGATGTGCTTGCCCCGGATGTGGCCCGCGGCATCGATGATGAAGGTTTCAGGGACACCATAGACGCCATAGTCGATGCCAATGCGTCCGTCGTAGTCCGCGACACTCCAGGCGTAGGGGTCGCCGTGCCGCTCCAGCCATTGCAACCCGTCTTCGCGAGCGTCCTTGTAATTGAGCCCGACGATGCGAACAACACCCGAGCGCGAGAGCTGGTTGAGTAGCGGATGCTCCTGACGGCAAGCCACACACCAGCTGGCCCACACATTGAACAGGGTGACCTCTCCCAGCATGTCTGCCAGGCCGGTCGGTTGTCCGTCGTCCAGCCGTGTCGCGGCGAAATCCGGCGCCGGCTTGTCAATCAGCGGGGAATCGACCTCCCGCGGGTCAAGCTTGAGGCCCATGCCGAGGAGGAGGACCAGCGCCACGATCAGCAGCAGCGGGATGGACCAGATCAGGCGCTTCATGCCGCAGCGGTCCCGGCGCTCGAAGCCGCCGCAGTCCGGCGCTGGCGATAGTAGCGCTTGTCACTGAGGGCAATCAGGCCCCCGATGCCCATCAACACCGACCCAAACCAGATCCAGCGGATGAATGGCTTGTAATAGATCCGCAGGCTCCAGCGCCCCGCCCCCAGCGGCTCACCCAGCGAGACGTAGAGGTCGCGAACCAGGCCGACGTCCACGGCGGATTCGGCCATGGGGTTGTTGGGCTGCGAGTGGTAAAGGCGCTTTTCCGGCTGCAGCGTCGCGATGAGCGTGCCGTCCTTGCGCACTTCGAGGGTTGCCTGGTCGGCCACGTAATTGGGACCATCCAGCTTGCCCAGGCGTGTGAGCGTCCATTCATGGCCGGCCACAATGGCTGTTTCACCGGGACCAAGCGGAACATCGCGTTCGGTATCCGCGACGGAAACCGCACCCACCCCGATGGTAAAGATGCCCAGACCGAGGTGCGCCAGTGTCATGCCCAGCCAGCCACGGGGCATGCTCAGTCCCTTGCGCCAGTGCCGGATGAAGGCCCAGATCGTCGTCAGTATCAGCAACGTGCCACAGGACAGGCCCAGCAGCCACATCAGCGAGAAGCTGCCGCGGCTGAGGAGTATGACGCCGCCGGCAGCGGCCAGTGCTGCCGGCAACAGGCGCAGCAGGTCATTGCGGATCTCTTTGAGGCTGGCCTGGCGCCAGGCCGCAGAAAAGCCTGCGGCGCACAGCACGACGGCCGGCAACATGACCGGCACGAAGCTGGCATTGAACCAGGGCGGCCCCACGGATGGCTTGGGCAAGCCCATGGCATCAACGATCAGCGGATACAGCGTGCCCAGAAGTACGCTGGCCGCGGCGACTGTCAGCAACAGGTTGTTGATGAGCAGGAAGCCTTCCTTTGAAACCATGTTCAAAGGGCCGCTGGCCATCTGGATCTTGTGCCCGCGCAAGGCGAACAGCAGCAGGGACAGGCCGACGGTGGCGCCCAGGAAAGCCAGAATGAAGACACCACGGGACGGGTCGGAAGCAAAGGCATGGACCGAGACCAGCACGCCGGAGCGGACCAGGAATGTGCCCAGCAGGCTCATGGAAAACGCGGCGATTGCCAGCAGCACGGTCCAGCTGGCGAGGTGACCGCGCTTCTCGGTGACTGCCAGCGAGTGAATCAGCGCGGTACCGATCAGCCAGGGCATGAACGAGGCGTTTTCCACCGGGTCCCAGAACCACCAGCCTCCCCAGCCCAGCTCGTTGTAGGCCCACCAGCTGCCCAGTGCGATGCCAAAGGTCAGGAATACCCAGGCTGCATTGGTCCAGGGGCGCACCCAGCGTATCCAGGCCGCGTCCATCCGCCCCTGCAGCAAAGCGGTGACGGCAAAGGCGAAGGCGACCGAGAAGCCGACATAGCCCATGTACAGCATCGGCGGGTGGAAGATCAGACCGGGGTCCTGCAGGAGCGGATTCAGGTCACGCCCTTCCAGTGGCGCGGGGAAATGGCGGTCGAAGGGGTTGCTGGTGCCGAGCATGAACAACATGAACCCGAACCCGATCGCACCCAGTGTGGCCAGAACGCCGGCGCTGACGTCCAGCGTGCGGGCCCGCAAGGTCAGGGCAACCGCGACATTCCAGCCTGCGAGCATCAGTGCCCACAACAGCAGCGAGCCCTCATGCCCTCCCCAGGTGGCTGCCACCCGGTAGGCCAGCGGCAACAGGGTGTTGGAATTGTTGGCGACGTACAGAATGCTGAAGTCGTTTTGCACGAAACCGGCGACCAGTACGGCGAACGCGCAGGAGACGACGATGAACAGCGCAACCGCCGTTTGTGACGCAAGGTTGATCAGGGCAGCGTTACGTCGCCACAGGCCCAGCGAGGCGGTGATGGTCTGCGTCGCGGTCAGAATCAGGGCGAAGGCCAGAGCAAGATGCCCGGCCGCGCCTATCCCGGGAATCGGCATCAGGTTTTCTCCAGGCTCTTGAACGGAGCACAGTCGTGTTTTCCGGATTCACCGCCCAGCGCTTCGGCAAGCTCGGGCGGCATGTAGTTCTCGTCGTGCTTTGCCAGGACTTCGTCGGCCACGAAGACGCCATTGGCATAACGCCCGCTGGCCACAATCCCCTGGCCCTCACGGAACAGGTCCGGAAGGATGCCGCTGAAGGTGACAGGAACCGCGTTGTCACAATCGGCCAGCGTGAACTGCACATCGATCGAGCCCGGCTCACGCTGGACGCTGCCGGGAACGACCAGCCCCCCGAAACGAATGCGGGCATCGGGTTCGGCCTTGCCGTCAACCAATTCGCTCGCGCTGAAAAAATACATCAGGTTCTGCTGGAAGACCTGCGTACCGATTGCGACCAGGGCCCCGGCCCCGATGACGATGGCTGCAACCAGCGCCATCCGGCGTTGACGTCTGTTCATGTGGCGTTCCTGTTCCGGGCCTGTTCCAGGGCACGCCGGTGGTGCCGCAGGCTGCCAGTACCCAGCCAGACCAGCAGGCCGACATACAGGGCGAAACTTGGCCACACATAGCGCGCGTAGCCGCCCATACTGAGAAAATCTTGCATCAGGGAGTTAACTCTCGAACCCAGGACTGGCGGATTTCCCGCTGCACGATCGAGCCGCGCATGCGCTGGAAAATCATCCACCCGTAAAAGAACATCGAACCCAGACTAAGTTCCAGCAATGGCCACAGCATGGCGGCCGGCATCGCCGGCTTGTCGAAACGGGTGATCGTCGGCCCCTGGTGCAGGGTGTTCCACCACTCCACCGAGTAGTGCACGATCGGCACGTTGATCACACCGACAACCGCCAGTACCGAACAGGCACGGGCCGCCGCGCGGGCATCGGGAATGGCCTTGCTCAGCGCGATGACGCCGAGGTAGAGGAACAGCAGAATCAGCTCGGAGGTCAGCCGGGCATCCCAGACCCACCAGGCGCCCCACATGGGCTTCCCCCAGAGCATGCCGGTGAGCAAGGCAACCGCGGTGAACCCGGCGCCGGCTGGTGCGGCTTCGACGACGTAGACCTCAGCGACCTTCATGCGCCAGATCAGTGCGATGCCCCCGGCGACCGCCATGGAGGTGTAAATGAACAGGCTCAGCCACGCCGCGGGAACGTGCACATAGATAATGCGGAAGCCCTCGCCTTGCTGGTAATCCGCCGGTGCGAGAGCGAGCGCAGCGTAGAGCCCGTGCACGATGAGTAGCAGGGCGGGAATGCCAAACCACGGCAGTGCCTTTCCCGCGAAGCGATAGAAGCTGGGTGGCGAGCCCCATCGGTGGAAAGTCGTCCAGAATTTGTTCATGAAGGTTTTATTCGGAAACCACGCGCAAGGCTGCCGCCGAGGCCAGTGGCGCCAGCAGGATCGTGAGCAAAAGGGAGCATCCCAGCAAGTATAGCGAAGCCTCGGCGCCCTGCCCGGCTTGCGCCGTGGCGATGCCGCTGGCCCCGAACACGAGTACCGGCACATACAGGGGGAGTACCAGCAATGCCGAGAGCATCGCTCCCCCCGTCAGGTTGGCGGTCAGTGCGGCGGCCACACTCCCCAGGCCGACCAGAGTGGGTGTGCCCAGCAGCAGGCACCACCCGGTCGCGATGATGGCGTCTGTTGCCATGCCCAGTCCGGCGGCGCTGACGATGCCGGCGATGCAGACCGGCAGTCCGGTAAACAGCCAGTGGGCGATCAGGCGCAGGGCAATCAGCAGCGGCAGCGGCCAGACGGAAGTGCATGCCTGTTCCAGCCAGCCGTCGCGCATGTCCTGTCGATAGAGCGTTTCCAGTCCGAATACGCAGGCCAGCAAGGCGCTGCCCCAGATGACTGCCGGCGCCATGGTGCGCAGCAGCGCCGGCTCCGGGTCGACCCCCAGTGGAAACAGCAACATGACCACGCAAAACACGGCCAGGCACTGCAAGGCCTCGAAACGGCTGAGCCAGTAGCTGCGCAACTCGCGCTCGAGCAGGATCAGCACCCGTCACACTCCCAGGAAAAGTCGCGATGCGTACAGTGATTCAGCTCTTCATGGCTGACGATGATGATGGCCACGCCGCGACCCGCCGCGTGTTGCATGCGTTGCTGCCACTCCTCACTCATGCTTGCATCGAGACCTGAAAGCGGTTCATCCAGCAACCAGACCGCAGCCTGGCTGGCTTCGACAAAACCCAGGGCGGTGCGCTTGCGTTGCCCGGTGGACAGGTCGCCAAACCGTCGTGACCACCATTCCGGTGCAATCCAGCAGTCTTGCCGGGCCGGGTCGAGGCCCCGCAGGCCACGCAGGTACCGCCAGTTGGCTTCAACCGTATGGTGTCGTGCCCAACCGGGCTGTTCGCCATGCCAGATGATGGGCGCGACCGGTTCATCGTTCCAGCAGGAAAAGGCCTGGCCCTTCCAGCGCAGGCGGCCTTCATCCGCGGAGATGAACCCGGCCAGTATGCGCAGCAAGGTTGATTTTCCATGCCCATTGGGGCCGCGTACCTGCACGATTTCACCGGGCTGGATCGCGAAATCCACGCCGCCGTACAGCTCCTTTTCACCGCGTTCATGGTGCAGCCCTTCCAGGCTGATCAGGTTCCCGCTCATGGGCCTGTGGCCCCTTGGTGAATCAGGCCTTGCAATGCGCCCCTGAGTACGGGGCGTACAGCGCCTCCTGCCCGGCTGGCGCTGTGCGCCAAGCGTGGTGCCCGGAGCCGGGGTCGAACCGGCACGGTATTGCTACCGAGGGATTTTAAGTCCCTTGCGTCTACCAATTTCGCCATCCGGGCTGATGCCACTCGTGAGGGGTGTCGAGGTGGCCCCCGACGGGAAACGGCGAAGACTAGCATGCCCGGCAGCGGTGTGAGGATGTGGCTGCAGGCGAAAGGTGCGGCGAAGGCCGGGGGTGCATTCCGCGGGTTGCGCCGGAGAATCTGCGCGACATCGGCCTGGGCTGGAAGCGATCTTGCGGCCGGTACTGTCCGGCGCGGGCAATCGAAGAATCAATTGCGGTGATGCCCTGTTCGGGGCGATCTGGAGGCTAGGGCCGGAATCGAACCGGCGTACACGGCTTTGCAGGCCGTTGTATAACCACTCTACCACCTAGCCTAGGTGTCGCTTACAAAAAACCCCGGCGTACCGGGGCTTTGCGAATCTTTTTGGAGCGGGAAACCGGGTTCGAACCGGCGACCTCAACCTTGGCAAGGTTGCGCTCTACCAACTGAGCTATTCCCGCACCGAAGCTCCGCATTTTGAAAGGATCTGAAGAAGATGTCAAGCCTTTTCAGAATTTTTTTCAAACTAATCGCGAAAGTTTGGCCACGCTGCCCGCAGGTACACAAACATGGACCAGACGGTAAGCACGCCAGCGATCAGAAGCAGTGCATAGCCGATATTGTACAACGGTAAACCGAAGGTAGGTTGTCGCCACAGCATCAGCGATATGGCCGTCATCTGAAAGCCGGTTTTCCATTTGCCCAGCGTCTGTACTTTTACCTGGGCGCTCATGCCCAGTTCCGCCATCCACTCGCGCAATGCGCTGATGGTGATCTCGCGCCCGATGATGATGGCTGCGGGGATCAGCACGATGACCCGAGGGTCCTGCTGGACCAGAACAACAAGCGCCGTGGCAACGATGAGCTTGTCGGCAACCGGGTCGAGAAAGGCGCCGAAGGCCGAGCTTTGATTGAAGCGTCGGGCCAGGTAGCCATCCAGCCAGTCGGTGATCGCTGCGGCGATGAAGATGACCGCGGCAATGATGGTGTTGTTGGGTATGTCGAGGTAATAAAACAGCACCATCACCGGGATTGCGGCAACGCGCAACAGGGTGAGCTGAGTGGGTAGCGTGAGTTTCATGCGCAATCAATCGGTGTCATGCAGATGATCATACAAGCGCTGGGCCAGCTTTCGTGAAATACCCGGCACCTTGGCCAGGTCTTCCAGTCGTGCCCGCCGTACCTGCGCGAGCCCGCCGAACTCCCGAAGCAGCGCGCTGCGTCGTTTGGCGCCCAGCCCGGCAATCTCTTCGAGTTCGCTGGTCGTTCGCGTGCGAGCGCGCTGCCCGCGATGCCCGGCCAGCGCAAAACGGTGGCTTTCGTCACGAATCTGCTGAATCAGGTGCAGTGCGGGGTCGTCGGCCTCAAGGACCTGCGGCTCCACGGCATCGGGCAGGTGTAACTCCTCTTCCCCGGCCCGCCGTTCCGGCCCCTTGGAGACCCCGACAAGCCGGATCTGCTCATCCAGGTCCAGCTCGCGTAATGCCGCCAGTGCGGCCGACACCTGCCCCTTGCCGCCATCAATAAAGAGGATGTCCGGCGGTGGTGTCTCACCCTTCTTGATACGGGTGTAGCGCCGGCTGACAGCTTGATTGATCGCCGCATAGTCATCGCCCGGGGTAATGCCGTCGATGGCGAAGCGGCGATACTGGGCTTTTTCCGGGCCCTGCGCGCCAAAGACGACACAGCTGGCACGGGTGCCCTCGCCGCGCATGTGACTGATGTCGAAGCATTCCATGCGGGTGATGGGGGTCGGAAGATCCAGCCGTTCCTGCAGTGCCAGGTAACGCCCTTCGACGGTCTCCCTTTCGGCAAGGCGTGCGACAAGGGCTGCATGCAGCGATTCCGTCGTCATTTCCTGCAGGCGCTTGCGGGTGCCACGGATGGTGCGCGAATGAATGCGCACACTGGCGCCGGCCTTGGCGCTGAGGACGGAGGCGAGAATCTCCTCGTCGCCGACCGGTTCGGACAGGATGATCTCCCCCGGCGGCTGGCGTTCGAGATAGTTGTGCTGCACGAATGAGCGCAGCACTTCGGCCGGTTCGGCATCGTTGCCGCCACGCGGGAACTGGGTGCGGGTACCCAGGCTGCGGCCGCCGCGGACTGGCATGACGGCAATCCCGACCAGGCCGTGATGCCGGGCAACACTGACCAGGTCGAAGTCGCTGCTGGCATCGGTGACCACGCGGGTTTCCTGCAGGCGTCGCAGGGCCATGATGCGGTCGCGCAGTTCGGCCGCCTGCTCAAACTGCAGATCCGCGGCTGCTGCTTCCATGCGCCCGCTCAGATCCGCAACAACCTGCTCGCCCTTGCCCGCCAGCACCTCCCGCGCTGCATCGACGTCTTCGCGATATCGCGCATGCTCAATCTCGCCGGTACACGGACCGCTGCAACGCTTGATCTGGAACAGAAGGCAG
>JBFHON010000024.1:0-16123 GCA_041593295.1 Oceanococcaceae bacterium
ACATGGCTGACCAGTTCACCGGACAGGTAGCCGGACTTCCAGATCATGCCCTGCAGGGCCTTCAGCGAAGTCACCTTGCGGTCGGCGTCCATCCACGACAGCAGCGTGGCGGTCACGATGGAGAGATCGTTCGGGTCGCAACCGGCCTCGATGGCTACTGCCTGAATTTGCGCCTGCACCTCCGGCTCCTGCGCATGCGCCTTGATGAAGCCCGGCAGCGCCTTGCGCGCAAAGGGGAACAGGACCTCGTGCACGAAGGCGATACTCGAGGTGGTGCCTTCGATGTCGGTCAGAATGACACGGGGTGTCTGCATGCGGGTTACGTCGCCTCAGCGGAGTTCATCGCCGGGTATTTTTCCGCCACCGGGTCACCGGTGAACTCGGCTACCCAGCCGTCAGGGGTGGTAAAGAAACGAATGGCCACGAAAGACGGGGCCTCGCTCATGTCGAACCAGTGCGGCGTACCCGCCGGCACACTGATCAGGTCACCGGCGGTGCACAGCGTCATGTACACCCGCCCGCCCTTGCGCAGGTAGAACATCCCGGCACCGGCGACGAAGAATCGCATTTCGTAGTCGGCATGGGTGTGCTCGGACAGAAACTTCTGCCGCGCCTCGGCTCGCGCAGGGTGCTCCGGGCTCATGCTGACCACGTCCACCGAAGCGAAGCCGTAGTCGGATTTCAGCGCGGCAATCGGCTCGGCATACGCTGCCAATACGTCCTCGGGCGCGGCGCCCACCTGCACTTCCGGCTGCACCGGCCACAGACGGAGGTCGACACCAATCTCCGCCAGCCAGGCACGGGCCTGCTCATGCTGCGTGGTTTCCCGTTCGATGCGGGGTGGGTTTTCGTCGGCAAAAACGGTAAGCGTGGTCATCCGAAGTTTCTCTCCAGCAGGACACATTCCAGTAAAAATTCCAGGGACTCCAGCTGGCAGATTGCCGCCTGCACATCCCGCCCCCAGGCATAGACTCCATGCCCGCGGATCATGTAACCGTGATGAATCGGCGCGCGCTGGTGCCGCCGGTTGACGACATCTGCCAGGCGTTCGATGTTCTGGTCATTCTCGAACACGGGGATGCGAACGACATCGTCATGACTGACCACACCACCCAGCCCCTTGAGCATCTCGTACCCGGTCAGCTCCAGTTCATCATTCTTCAGCAGCCGCCCCAGCACCGTCGCAGCCGGAGAATGCCCATGCAGCACGCAGCCGACTTCGGGCAGGGCGTTCAGGCGCTCGCAATGCAGCAGCGTCTCTGCCGATGGCCGGCGGCTGGCATCTTCGGCACGCCCGGCCGCATCGACCACCAGGAAATCCTGCAGCCGCAGCTGGCCCTTGTGCCGCCCGGAGGCCGTCAGCAGATAGCGCCCCTCACCCAGGCGGGCAGAAAAGTTGCCGCCACCGCCCGGCACCCAGCCCCGGGAGTCCAGGCGTTTTCCGGCGTCGATGAGCTCAGCAATTAGCGCGTCTGACACTGCAGGCAGATTCGTGTTGCAATGGGGCCGCGCAGTGTAGCAACCTCTCCGGAGCTTTCCTTTCCATGCCCATGAACAACGCCACGACCGCCCTCTGCAGCCTTTTCTGCCTGAGTCTGCTCAGCGCCTGCGAAGGCCAGCTCAGCGTGGACATTCAGGGCGATCCGCCGAGCGTGGACGGGGAACTCACGCTGCAGGTCGACCAGATCACCTTCCTGCACAGCGACGGCAACAGCGAAAGCTTCGATCTGGACGAAACCCTGGTGTTCGACAGCAACGGGCTGAGTGCCACCAACCTGATCAGTGGGGAAGACCTGCGCGAAGGCATTTACAGCGAAGTCCGCCTGCGCTTCGTGGCCGACGACAGCCGCTATGACGACGATGGCGACAGCGGCACCGACGAATTGCCGATTGCCGGCAGTACCATCACGGCCACCGCCGACAACCGCACCTTCCGCATGCGCGCGGACGATACCGAGTCGCTGACGCTCCACCTGGCCACCTTTGCCAGCCTGCCAGCTGCGGACAGCGACGCCACGGAGCAGGAACTGGAACCGGTGATGCAGGTGATCCGCACCGCCTTCGCCTACGCGCTGAGCGTGACCCTGAACGCCGAGTCCGCACTGGACACCTACTGCGCGGACCAGGACGACCACCTGCCCCGGCTGTACCTGTTCGATACCGATGACAGCTCCAGCAACGATGATCTGGACGGCGGCTCCGACGACGCCTCGCGCGTCGTGGTCGCGACCCGGGCCAACACCAGCACCGCCGACCGGATCTGGAGCCTGCCGCGGGTCGCCAGCGGCGATTACCGCCTGGCGCTGAGCTGCGACGATGATGACCCGGCCACCAACGAAGACATCACCTTCTTCTGCGCAGCCGACATCAGCGTCAGTGCCGCAGCGACGATTGCGCTGGACGCGGTGACCGACGACAGCAGCTGCCGGGACTGACGCCGACGCCGGCGTGCCGGCTCTGTCAGTGGATCAGCTGTATCCGGTGATCGTCAAAGGGCGACAGGTCCGGCGCCAGGAGCTGAATGTAGCGGTCGAAATACAGCAGTTGCTTGAGCAGCAGCGCGAATTCCTTGGGGAAACGGATGCCGTGCTTGCGCCCCAGGTCGACGATGGACAGCATGAACTGCTCCGCGTCATCCAGCTCCATGTCCATGGCCGGGTCACCCTCGATCAGCCCCCGTGCGGTCTGCATCAGGCGCTTGATGTCACGCGCCAGGTCGTTCACATCCACCGCATCGGCGGTGACACCGATGGTGATCAGGCTGCGCGCCATCAAGCGGTAGTCGGCGCTGGCCCGCGCACCCATGAAGTCGATCAGTGCCTGCCAGGTTTCCTTGCGAATCCGGCCGACGATGCCGAAGTCGATGAAACCGACCCGACCATCCTCGAGCACCATCAGGTTGCCCGCATGCACATCGGCATGGAAGAACTGGCAGCGCATCAGCGAATCCATCCAGGTGTTCAGCGCATTGATCAGCGTCCATTCGGGCTGCGGGGAGTAGCGACGCACGCTCTCCAGGTCGGTGAAGGGCACCCCGTAAAAGCGTTCCATCGTCAGTACGCGCGTCGTGGTGGCCTCGTGGTAGACCTTCGGAGCGCGGGCGAATTCGTTGTTGGTATCGCGCAGAAACTGCCGGAAGGCCTCGATGTTGGCGGCCTCGGCCAGAAAGTCGCATTCCTTGAGCATCGTCGCCTGCACGTCGCCGACAATTTCGGAGGCCGAGGTGCGGGTCAGCGCGGGCACCAGCTTCTCCAGCAACTTGGTAAAGACGAACAGCACATTGAAGTCGGTGGCCAGCACCGTGTGCACACCCGGCTTCTGCACCTTGATCACCACGTCTTCGCCGGTGATCAGGGTGGCGGCATGCACCTGCGCGATGGATGCCGTTGCCATCGGCACCGGCTCGATGTGGCGGTAGATCGCGTCCAGCGGCCGGTCGAATTCCTCTTCCAGAATGTCGCGCACCACGGTGTACGGAATCGGCGGCGCCGCATCCAGACAGCCCTGGAAGGCATCCACATACTCGCGCGGGAACAGCGACGGCGCACTGGCAACAAACTGCCCCAGCTTGATATAGGTCGTGCCCAGCTTCTCGAAGGTCTGGCGCACCAGCTCGGGCGTCGGCGGACGCCGGCCCAGCAGCCACTCAACACCGGTTACACCAACGATGCGCGCGGTCTGGCCCAGGCGAAGCCCACTGGTTACCGTGTCACGCATCACGCGCAAGGATTTATTGCGTTGCACCATTTTCCGTTCCAAAAAAAGCGCCGCTGCATGCGACGCTGTCGGCACCATTATAGGGCGCTCTGCATTCGCCCATCGCGCATCAGGCTTTCCTGGGCCACGCTGGCCACCAGTTCCCCGGCCCGGTTGAAGATTTTCCCGCGCGACAGGCCCCGTGCGCCCTGTGCCGAGGGGCTGTCCATGACATACAGCAGCCATTCGTCGGCCCGGAACGGCCGGTGCAGCCACAAGGCATGGTCGAGGCTGGCAATGGCCATGTGCCGCTCCACAAAGCTTGCTGCATGGGGGCGCAAGGCAGTGGCCAGCAGATTGAAGTCGGACGAGTAGGTCAGCACGGCCTGGTGCAGCAGCGGATCGTCGCCCAGCCGGCCATCGGCACGGAACCAGATATGCTGGGCCGGCTCCCCGGCCTCCGGACGGAACGGGTTTTGTGGCTCCACCGGACGAAAGTCGATCGCCAGCTGTCGCAGAAAGGCCTCGCGATAGCTGGCCGGGCAATCCTGCGCCCACTCCTGACGCCAGTCGGCCTGGCTGCGCAAGTCCTCCGGCGCCGGCACATCCGGCATCACATCCGCATGCTCCAGCCCGGGCTCGGGCTGATGGAAGGAGGCAATCATCGTGAAGATCGGACGCCCATGCTGGATCGCGTGAATCCGTCGCACGGAAAAACTCCGCCCATCGCGCACATTGTCCACGTCGTAAACGATCGGGGCATCCATGTGCCCGGCGCGCACGAAATAGGCATGCATCGAGTGCGCCAGCGCTCCGCCGGTGACCGTACGCGCCGCAGCGACCAGCGCCTGGCTGAGCACCTGCCCCCCGAATACGCTTTTCCCGCCCAGGTCACGCGACTGACCGCGGTAGATATTGTCGTCAATGCGCTCGATATCGAGCAGCTGCACCAGATCGGTCAGCACCGGGTTTTCCATCACAACAGGGGGACCATCCAAATCAGCCGCTCAGCATACCGTGGGCACTGGTTGCGCCGTTACACTAGCGACCCGTATTTCCACCTGCCAGGGACCATCACCGCATGTCGCAACACCGCATCACGCTGGGCCACCACTTTCGCGCTCCCATCGAAACCGTGTTCGACGCGCTGGCGGACCACGAACGTTTCGGCCAGATCTGGCCGGGCAAGACCACACGCATTCGCGAAGGTGCAGACTCCCCCAACGGCGAAGGCTCCATCCGCCGGTTGCGTCAGGGCATCGTGGTCTTCGAGGAAACCACCATCACCCATGAGCGCCCCCACGTGATCGAGTACACGATCACCAAGGGCACGCCGCTGCGCAATCATCACGGCCGTATCGAACTCACCGCCGATGACAGCGGCACCCGGCTGCACTACGTCATCCGCTACGAATGCCGGATTCCCTGGCTGGGCAAGAAGATCAAGAAAGACCTGGAGCGCAGCTTTTATCAGGGCATCGGCCCGTGGACCGAACAGCTGGAAGCGGAGGCCGCCGGCGCATGAGCACGGAGTTGCTGCTGCTCAGGCATGCCAAGAGCGACTGGCATACCGGCACAGAAACCGACCATGCCCGGCCACTGAATGAGCGGGGCCGCCAGGCCGCGCCCAGAATGGGACGTTTCATGCTGCAGCAAGGTCTGATCCCGGACCGCATCCTGTGCTCCACCGCGACACGGACACGGGAAACCTGTACCGGCCTGCAGACGATGTGGCCGCACAAGGTCCCGACCGAATACCTGGATGCCATTTACGAGGCCCGGCTCGATGTCCTGCGGAAAACCATCGCCCCGCACCTGGCCGATGGAACCCGACTGCTGGTAATCGGTCACAACCCGGGCATGGAACACCTCCTTCACCACCTGATCCCTGCCGGCGCCCACCCGGCGATGGGACAGGGTTACCCCACCTGCACCCTGGCGCAGATTGCGCTACCCGGGCCGGGCCTCGCAGAGGGCAGCGGCGAACTGCTGCGACTGGAATTCGTCAAACGACTGAAGACCGGCGCATGAACGACGCCAAGGTCACCCACTTCGCGATGGGGCTTTGCCTGGGCTTTTTTGCCCTGCAGAACTTTGGCGGCGGGCAGGAGTTCCTGATCCGCCATCTGGCCCTGTGGCCCACGCTGGACCTCACCGGGGCACCCGCCTTCGTCGGTGTTCCCGAGTTTGCGCCCTGGCAACTGCTCACCTATGCGCTGCTGCACGGCGGCCTGATGCATATTTTCTTCAACCTCTTCGGGCTGTGGATGTTTGGTCGCGCCGTGGAAATGGCCATCGGCCCCCGACGCATGGCCTTCTACCTGCTGCTGTGCATCGTGGGCGCGGGACTGACCCAGCTCGCCGCCCTGGGCTACGAAGGACAGCACGTCCCGACCGTCGGCATCTCCGGTGGCGTCATGGGGCTGCTGCCGGCCTTTGCGATTCTCTACCCCCGGGCACGCATCACCCTGCTGTTTCCGCCCATTCCGCTGCCCGCGCCGGTTTTCGTCGTCTTGTATGCCCTGTTCGAGCTGAGTATGGGTGCCAGTGGCGCGGCATCGGGCATTGCCCACTTCGCGCACCTGGGCGGCATGGCCTGCGGCCTGATCGTGCTGGGCAGCTGGTACTTCAGCGGTGAACTGCGCCCCCGGCAACTGCCGCGACTCTGAGCGGACAGGCCGCCGCGGCGACCGGCGTGGCAGAATCGTCAGCGACACGCTTGCCGGAGACCATCGATGCACCATTCCTATCTGGCCGCTCTGGTTCTGGGTGCAATGGGCTTGGCCTTCCTGCTCGCCGACCCCAAGACCCCGACCAGCCGCGCACTCGCAATCAGCCTGTTGCTGGGCGGGCTGTCGATTACCGCCAACACGCTGCACCAGGGGATCGGCATCGCAGCCGCACCTTACGGCCTGCCCTATCTGGTCCCGTCACTGGATGCTGCCGCCATTGTGGCCGCGTATGAGTGGGTCGCCCGGTTGCGCCGGACCACCCCGGACAAGACCGGGCTGAATACCCGTTTTGGCGATGCCGCGATCCGCGTCGCCCAGCTCTGCGTGCTGGTCTACTGGACCCTGGCCACGGTGTATCCCGAAGAGCGTTTCCAGCATTTCCTCGGCGGCCTGACACTCGACATGTCACAGACCAGCACCTGGTTCTACCTGTTCACACTGCCGCTGGACCTCTCGGTAATGCTGGCAGGTGCTTCCATGCTGCTGTTGCTCAATCGGCAGCTGGACCGGGCCGAGCGCAAGCGGCTGATCGCCGTCTGTGTCGCCATGCCGGTCATGCTGGTCGGCTATGTCCTGCCTCCCATCTGGGCCCCGTTCATCACCGTCGTCGGGGCCATGATCCTGCTGGTCGGGGCGATCCAGTACCACGTGGACCAGGGGCGCCGCAGCGAATTCCTGAGCCGTTTTCTCTCCCCGGACGTTGCCGCCATGGTGCGTGGCGAGGGGCTGGAAGCGGTGCGCCGGGAAACCCGCACCATCAGTGTCCTGCACTGCGACATCCGGGGCTTCACCAACCGCTGCAAGTCGCTCAGCTCGGACCAGGTTCTGGATCTGCTGCGCCAGTTTTACGGCGTCGTCGGGCAGTGCTGCGAGCGCCACGGCGCCACCATCAAGGATTACGCCGGTGATGGCGTGATGATGCTGATCGGCGCCCCGCTGGCGGTCGACCAGCCCGCACAGACCGCACTGGCGCTGGGCCGCGACCTGCAGCAGGAATGCGCGTTACTGCTGAAGCGCTGGAGCACCCCCGAGGCTCCGCTGGGACTGGCCGTGGGCATTGCGACCGGGCCGGTGACGCTGGGCGTAATTGGCGCGCTGCGTCTGGAATACGTGGCCGTGGGGGCCACCGTGAATCTTGCCGCACGTCTGTGCGAGTCCGCCGGGCACGCCGAGATTCTGCTCGATTCACCGGCGGCGGAATGCCCGCCGAACCGCCGAGAGCTCAACCTCAAGGGCTTTGGTGACCAGGTCCCGGCCTACTCGGCCGCGTGAATCGCCCCGGCCTGATACACCAGCACCGCACCGTTTCCTTCCCGGTCGGGCTGCAGACTCCACAGAAACTCACCATTCAGACCGGTCAGGTAATCATGGTGAAACTTCACCAGACCCTCTTCACCGCGCTGGTTGCGCACGCCGAGGTAAAAGCCACCGATGCCCTTGGTGTACCCGAAGCGGCGGGTTTCCACCCCCAGCACCTCGAGCACATCACCGGGAAGCAATGGATGCCGCTCGTCGCTTTCTAGGGGGTACAAACGCTGGTTGGGTTCCAGTGATGCCGCATTCACCCGCAGCGAACTGCCGATCAGCGAACGCGCGAAATCCAGGTGGGTCAGGTAATAAATGCGCCCCACCGACTCCAGATGCATCAGCGGCCCCTCGCTGGTATTCCGGCTGGTATCCATCGCATAGACCTCGCTGCAGTCATCCAGCTGCGCGGTGATCCAGCGTTCGCCCAGGTTCCAGAAATAGCGCCCGGTGACCTTGCCCCGCCGGCCGCCGTAGTCGGCTTCCAGCGGCGGTGCAACCGGGCTGGGCTTGCGCCGCCACAGCACATAATGACCGGCCGTATCCTCCGCAGCGGCAGCGGCCTCATCCCCGGGCGCGGAGGGCGACATCGATGCATCGAGCTCGGCAAAGGCGAACTCGAGCCCCGGCAGCGCGGCGAACTCGCAGTGGGTTGCCGGGCTTGCGGCAACCGCCGTGGTGGTGGCATCAGCCGCTGACGGGGTTGCGGCTGGTATATTTAACGCAGCCGAAACGGGGCCGCTGCTGATCATGGCCAGCATTAAAATTGTGCGGTAACCCTCTCTCATAACGGACATAATGCTCAACGCAGACACCGAAATCGTCAAGCTTTCGCGCGAAATCATTGCCGTGCTTGTTCCGGACGGGCAAAAAGTCCGCATTCCGCAGGGCACCCAGTGCGGCATCACACAGGCCCTGGGCGGCAGTTTCACGATCTACATCGAGGGCCGCCTGTTCCGCGTCAATGGCGAAGATGCAGACGCGCTCGGCAAACCGCATCCGCCACGCATCACGCTGCCGGAGAACGCCGACGAGGACGAAGTCGAGCGCATTGTCTGGCAGCAGCTCAAGACCTGTTTCGACCCGGAAATCCCCGTCGATATCGTCGAGCTGGGCCTGGTCTACAAGTGCAAGGTCGAGCCGCTGGGCGCCGACCAGCGCAAGGTCAGCGTGCAGATGACCCTGACGGCACCGGGTTGCGGCATGGGCGATGTGCTGGTGGCAGACGTCCGGCACAAGCTGGAACAGATCCCCACGGTGACCGACACCGACGTCGAACTGGTCTTTGACCCCCCCTGGAACCAGTCCATGATGAGCGAGGCCGCGCGCCTGCAGACCGGAATGTACTACTGATGAGCAACACCCCCGGCAGCCCCGAAACCGATGCGATCGAAGCGGCGGCGTTTCGCCGCCTGCTGGCCCACCTGGACAGCCGCAAGGACGTGCAGAACATCGACCTGATGAATCTGGCCGGTTTCTGTCGCAACTGCCTCTCACGCTGGTATCGTGAGGAAGCGGGACAGCGTGGTGTCGAATTGGACGACATGGCGGCACGGGAACGGATCTACGGCATGCCCTACTCGCGCTGGAAAGCGGAGTTTCAGAAATAACCCAGGCCGCACACGGCGGCCAACCCAGGGGGAGATAAAAATGCGCAAAAAACTACCGATCGTCGATGCCGCGTGGCTGATGCTCGAAAACCGGGAACGCCCGATGCATGTCGGCGGCCTGCAGCTGTTCGAAATGCCCAAGGACGCGCCACCGGACACCCTGCACCGTATCGCCGAAGAGTTTCGCGCCGGCACCATGGTCAAGCGGCCCTTCAACCAGCGTCTGGAAAACCCCTATTCCCGCTCCGGCAACTTCCACTGGGTGGAAGACACCGACTTCGACCTCGAATACCACTTCCGGCATTCATCGCTGCCCGCCCCCGGTCGTGTGCGCGAACTGCTGGCACTGGTTTCCCGCCTGCATTCCACCCTGCTCGACCGGCACCGCCCGCTGTGGGAAACCCACCTGATCGAAGGGCTGGAAGGCAACCGCTTCGCGGTCTACACCAAGATTCACCATTCGGTGGTGGATGGCGTGGCCGCGATGAAGCTGGCGATGAAGTCCTTCAGCGAAGACCCGAACGCCCACGACCTGCCCCCACCCTGGGCCGAACACCGCGACCACCTGACGATGAACCGGCAGATCCGGGGCGGCGGCACGCTCGCACCCGGCCTCGGGTTGCTGCGTGCGCAGGCAGCCACGCTGCCGGCCGTTTTCGGCGCGTTCCGCGAGCAGTACCGGCAGGCCCGGCGCTCCGAACACGAAATCATGCCCTACCAGGCACCGCCCAGCATGCTCAACAAGGCCATCACCGGTTCCCGCCGGGTCGCCGCACAGAGCTACCCGCTGGAGCGGATCAAAAATATCGCCAAGGCCCTGGAAGGCACGGTGAATGACGTGGTCATGGCCATGTCGGCATCGGCCTTGCGGGCCTACCTGCTCAGTCACCACGCGCTGCCCTGCGACCCGCTGACCGCCAACGTGCCGGTCTCCATACGCCCGGCGGACGATGAGTCCGGCGGCAACGCAATCGGCTTCATGCTGTGCAGCCTGGCAACCAACATCGGCGACCCGGCGCGCCGTTTCCAGGTCATCCAGGACTCCATGCGTGCCGGCAAGGCCCGCTTGCGGCAGATGAGCCGCGAGGAGATCACCAACTACTCGCTGCTGCTGACATCGCCGATGGTGCTGGGCCAGCTGATGGGGCTCAAGGGCGAAAAACGACCGCCCTACAACGTGGTCATCTCCAACGTGCCCGGTCCGCGTAATCCGCTGTACTGGAACGGCATGAAGATGAGCGGCATGTACCCCGTTTCCCTGTTGCTCGACGGCCAGGCCCTGAACATCACCGTGATCGGTTACACCGACCAGCTGGAGTTCGGTATCACCGCCTGCCGCAAGACCCTGCCCAGCATCCAGCGCCTGCTGGATTACCTCGAAGACTCGCTCGCCGAACTGGAAATGGTTGCCGGAATCGGCAAACGCGCACCGGGCAAGAAAGCGAGCTGACCGCTCGCGGCGCACGCCCATTCAATTCACGGATAGATGACTATGGTTGCTCGCTCACTTGCCCTGCTGACGCTGTTCATCGGCATGGCCCTGCCTGCTGCCGCGCAGGCGCCCGCCGCGCTGGTCCAGGTGGACGCGGTCAAACGGGAAACCACCGGCCAGGCTGTCCGCCTGGTCGGCCAGGTTGTTCCCAACCATGCCGGCGCCATTGCCGCACGCACGCTGGGGGTGGTTGTTGACGGCCCGCTGCCGGTCGGCAGCAGCGTCCGCCAGGGCGATGTCATCCTGACCCTGGACGGGCTCACGCAGGCGGCGAACCTTGCCGAGGCCCGGGCCGCGCTCGCCCAGGCCCAGACCGAACTCACCCTGGCCGAGTCGCAGCTGCAACGGGCACGCAAGCTGGAATCAACCCGTGCCGTGGACCAGGCCACCATCGACCAGCGCACCCAGGAAGCGCTCTCCGCCAAGGCCCGCCTGGACAAGGCCCGGGTGGACCTGGAACGGGCCAAGACCGACAGCGGCTACGTTACCGTCAAGGCCCCCTTTGACGGGGTCGTCACCGCGCACCAGACCAACCTCGGCGCCTGGGTCAATCGCGGCGATACCGTCGTGCAGATGGTCAGCAGTGCCCAGCTGTGGATCGAACTCGGGGTGCCCAGCCACATCGCCCGGGACGGCCTCCCGCAAACCCTGCACTGGGAAAGCGACAGCGGCAGCCACGGCGAGGCGACGGTGTTCGCGTTGCTGCCGGCTGAAAACCCGCGGGCACGCACGCGCACGTTGCGCGCCCGCCCGACCACGGTCAGCGGCCTGCTGCCCTACGCACCGGTGACGGTTGAAGTGCGCGCCGCGCAGGAGCAGACACAGCTCAGCGTGCACAAGGACGCCATCGTGCGGACGCTGGACGGTCCCATGGTGTACCTGGCTGCGGACGGCAAGGCCGAGCCTCGCCAGGTCACACTCGGCTCCTCGGTGGGCAGTCGCATCATCGTGACGGAGGGACTCAACGAAGGGGATCTGGTCATCGTGCGTGGCAACGAAAGGCTGCGCCCCGGCCAGAGCATTCGCTATCCCAACGCGGGGTAACTACCGATGAACCTGATCCGCACCTCGATCGAACGGCCGATCGCCGTCGTCGCCGTCACCTTGATGGTGCTGCTGTTCGACATCATCGCGCTGAAGGCCATTCCCGTGCAGCTGGCACCGGATGTCAATGCGCCGGTCATCAATATCAGCACGCTGTGGCCCGGCGCCGCACCGGCCGAAATCGAACGCGAAATCGTCAACCGCCAGGAAGAAGTGCTGGCCGGGCTGGAAGGCCTGGAGGACATGTCGTCGTCCTCCACCGACAGCCAGGGCAACATCGAACTGGAGTTTGCGGTCGGCACCGACATGAACAAGGCGCTGCTACTGGTGGCCAACCGGCTCGACCGCGTCAGCAACTACCCGGCCGAAGCCTTCGAGCCCTCGCTGAAGACGGCCGGCGCCGACGACAACGCCATTGCCTGGTTCATCCTGACCCGGGTGGAGGGCAATACCCGCCCCATACATACCTACGGCGAATTCGCCGATGACGTGATCAAGGAGCGTTTCGAGCGGGTCCCGGGTGTCGGGCTGATCAACGTGTACGGCGGCACCGAGCGCGAGTTGCAGATCATCCTCGACCCCTACCGGATGGCCAGTTTTGGCCTGACCATCGGGGAAACCGTGGCCGCATTGCGTGCCGCCAACATTTCCGCTTCCGCCGGTGACCTGGACGAAGGCAAGCGCCGCTACATCGTGCGCACCGAAGGGGAACTGGCATCCCCCGAAGCCGTGCGGGAAGTGCTGCTCAAGTCCACTGTGGACCCGGTCACCGGGCTGCAGAACCGCGTCACCGTGGGTGACGTCGCCAGCCTGCGTTTCGCCTTCACCGATCCGGGCGCCCGCATCCGCAACCTGGCCACACCGTCCATCGCCATCAACGCAGTCCGCGAGACCGGCGCCAACGTGATCGAAACCATGGACGGGCTGCGGGTAGCCGTGGAAGAGCTCAACGCCCGGGCGCTGCCCGCGGCTGGCCTGCAGATGAAGCAGGTCTATGACGAAACCATCTATATCGACTCCGCCATTGCTCTGGTCCAGCAGAACATCTGGGTTGGCGGCGCGCTCGCCGCCATCATCCTGATGCTGTTCCTGCGCTCCTTTGGCGCCACCGCCATCATCACCGTGGCGATTCCGGTTTCGGTCGTTGGCGCATTCGTTGCCATGGCCGCGCTTGGCCGCTCCATCAATGTCATCTCGCTGGCCGGGCTGGCCTTCGCCGTGGGCATGGTCGTCGACGCGGCCATCGTGGTGCTGGAAAACATCTACCGACTGCGGCAGCGCGGCTTGCCGCTGGCCGAGGCCGCCTATCGAGGGGCCTCCGAAGTGTGGGGCGCGGTGCTGGTATCGGCACTGACCACCGTGATGGTGTTCATTCCGATCCTGGTCCTGCAACTGGAAGTGGGCCAGCTGTTCCGCGACATCGCCGTCGCCATTTCCGTGGCCGTGGTGCTGTCGCTGATTGTCTCGATCACGGTGATCCCGGCGCTGTCGCTGCGCTGGCTGACCGGCGACCTCGACCGCCACGCACAACGCAAGGTGCCGTTTGTCGACCCGCTGGCCCGCTCGGTCTATCGCGGTCTGAATCGCTACGCCGCATGGGCCACCACGGGGCGTACACGGGCCGGCATCGTGGTCGTTGTGGTCTGCGGGCTCAGCGCCCTGACCACCGCCTTGCTGATGCCCAAGCTGGAATACCTGCCCGAAGGCAATCGCAACCTGATCTTCGGCATCATCATGCCGCCACCGGGTTACAACCTGGACACCACCACATCCATTGCCGAACAGGTCGAAGGCGACCTGAAACCGTTGTGGGTCAGCGAGACCGGCCCCGAATCCGAGCCCGGCCAGCCGCCGAAGATCGAAGAATTCTTCTTTGTGGCCACCGGCAACCGCACCTTCCTCGGCGCCTCCAGCATCGACCCGCAACGCGCCTCCGAACTGCTCGGCCCGATGCAGGGCCCGGTGTTCAAGGAGCCCGGCACCTTCGGGTTCATGCTGCAGCCGTCCATCTTCGGCCGCGGTGTGGGTGGGGGCCGTGCCATCGACCTGGACATCTCCGGCCCTGACCTGGAGACGCTCCTGCGCGTGGCCCAGCAGACGGTGGGGCACTTCATGGCCGCGTTTCCGATGAACGAAGGCAACCAGTTCACCCCGCGGCCCGGACTGGAGCTGGGCGCGCCGGAAGTCCGGGTCCTGCCACACCGCACGCAACTTGCCGATGCCGGCATCACCGCACAGGAACTGGCCCTGACCATCGACACCTGGAACGACGGGGTCCGGGTTGCGGAAATCACTGTCGGCTCCAGTCGCCTGGATCTGACCCTGATGGGCGACCCCCTCGGCCTGGCCCAGACCCAGGACATCGGCAACCTGCCGGTGATCACGGCCGACGGTTCGCTGACCCGGGTTGCCGATCTGGCGGATGTCATCCTGACCCAGGGCCCCACGGAAATCCGTCACCGGGAACGCCTCCGGACCATCACCCTGCAGGTCCGTCCGGCGCCGCATTTTGCGCTGGAAGAGGCCATGGACAAGTTGCGCAGCGAGGTGATCGCACCGATGCAGGAAGCCGGGCTGCCGCCGGGCGTGCGTATCAAGCTCTCCGGAACGGCCGACAAGCTCGACACGACCTGGCAAGCCATGCAATTGCAGCTGCTGGTTGCCCTGGTCATCGTCTACCTGGTCATGGCCATACTCTTCGAAAGCTTTTTCTACCCCGTCATCATCCTGCTGTCGGTCCCGCTGGCCACCGCCGGCGCCATGCTCGGCATCAACCTGGTGATGAGCCTGTACCCCACACAGAAATTCGACATGCTCACCCTGCTCGGCTTCGTCATCCTGATCGGCATCGTGGTGAACAATGCCATCCTGCTGGTGCACCAGACCCTGCACCACCTGCGCCAGGAGGGCATGGACCCGCGCACAGCCATCCTCGAGGCCGTCAGCAACCGGATTCGGCCGATCTTCATGTCCACGCTGACCTCCCTGTTCGGCATGCTGCCACTGGTGCTGTTCCCCGGAGCCGGGTCCGAGCTGTACCGGGGGCTGGGCAGCGTGGTACTGGGCGGTCTGGCCCTGTCGGCCTTGCTGACGCTGGCCATCATCCCGCCGCTGCTGTACCTGTTCATCGCACCGGCGAAACCTGAAGCCGCCGCGGTACCCGACATGCAGCAGCCCACCGCCGCGATGTAGGCTGTCAATCACTTCAGAACTGCCATCCTGGCGCCGGGAACCCCGAGGGCCACCGCAGGTCGGATGGGAGTTTTGGCACTGTCACCTGAGAAGGCACTCCAACATGACTACCACTTTTCGGGGCGGCACCGCCCTGCGTTTCGCTACCGTCGGCCTGCTGCTCGGCGCGGGCGGCCTTGCCACCGCCAGCAGTGGCGTGGATACCGGAAACTTCGACGCGGCCGTGCCCGTGGGCACCGATTATTACCGGCACATCAACGGTGGCTGGCTGACCCGCACCGCCATCCCCGCCGACCGTTCCAATTACGGCTCCTTCTCGGAACTGGATGATCGCGCCCGCGAGCAGCTGCGCACGATACTGGAAGAGGCGGTTGCTGCTGATGCCCCGGCAGGCTCCCGCAGCCAGAAGCTGGGGGCGCTGTATGCCGCCTTCATGGATACCGCAACCGTCGAAAAGCGCGGTGCGGCCCCGCTGGAGAAGGACCTGCAATACATCGACGTCGCGCTGGGCGACCATGATGACCTCGCTCGCGTGATGGGCAAACTCAGCACGCTGGGGGTCAAATTGCCCTTTGGCGGCTATGTCGGGCGTGATGCCAAGAACCCCGATGTCGAGATTCTGTACCTCGCGCAGTGGGGCCTGGGTCTGCCGGACCGCGACTACTACCTCAGCAGCGACGCGCAGTTCGCCGGCCTGCGCAAGGCCTATGTCAGCTACATGACCCGGATGCTGACACTGATCGGAACCCCGGACGCAGCACGCGTGGCCGCTCGGGTTCTGGCCTTCGAAACCCGGCTGGCCGAAAAGCAATGGACCCGGGTCGAGTCCCGCGATGCGGTCAAGCGCTACAACCCCTATACCCCGGAAAAGCTGAGCGCGCTCAGCAGCAGCTTTGACTTTGCGGCAAGCCTGGCTGCGGCCGATGTTCCCCGCTCCACGGTCATTGTCAGCCAGCCCAGCTACTTCGAAGCCCTGGGCCCGATCCTGCAGGACACCGATCTCGCCACCTTGCGCGAGTACCTGCGACTGCGGACCACGGAAACTTTCGCGC
>JBFHON010000025.1:0-15707 GCA_041593295.1 Oceanococcaceae bacterium
CGGCCTTGCTGCTGCTGTCATCCACGCCACCGGCACGGCGGCCCAGCGGGAAGATGATCAGGCGTGCGCCCAACGGAATGATGCGGCCGGGAAGGTTGCGCAGCACGCCGTCGATGGCGTCCTCGATTTCCCGGAACGCGGTGGCGCAGACGCTGCGCAGCAGTGGCAGATCATCCAGCGGCTGGCCATCGTCCTCGAAGCGCTTGAGTGCGCAGGAGGCGATGTAGAGCTGGCTGAACACATCGGCCAGGCGTCCGGAAATGCCTTCGGCAAATTTCAGCTTGCCGCCGAGGGTGATGAAGCAGAGCTCGGTCAGAAAGGCGAGGTTGGCGCTGTAGCGACTGAGCTGGCGCAGTTCCTTGCGGTGCACCGAGCCGCGCTCCGGCAGTGGGGCCAGCCAGGGAATCACACCCAGCACCAGCGAGCGGACCTTGACCGTGATGGTGTGCCCGATGTGCTGCATCAGTGCGGTGCCGAAGCGCTCCTGGGCGCCATCGGCAATGGCATCCACCTCGTCGCGGACGTAGGGATGGCAGCGCATTGCACCCTGGCCGAAGATCATCAGGCTGCGGGTGAGAATGTTGGCGCCCTCGACGGTGATCGATACCGGCGCGGACATGTACACCCCGGCCACCGGGTTGGATGGACCCATCATGACGGCCTTGCCGGCGTGGATATCCATCGAATCGATGGCGCTCTTCTGGCACATCGAGGTGCACGAATACTTGGCGATGGCCGAGGGCACGCTGGGTTTTTCACCCATGTCGACCATGCTGGCGGTCATCCAGCGCACGGCGTTGGCGGCGTAGCAGCGGGTACCGATGCGGGCCAGGGCTTCGGCAACGCCTTCGAACTGGCCGACGGGCATGCCGAACTGCTCGCGCACGGCAGCGTAGGCGCCGGTCAGGCGGGCCAGGCCGTTGATGGCGCCGGTCGAGCCGGAGGGCAGCGAGATCGCGCGCCCGACGGACAGGCACTCCATCAGCATCCGCCAGCCCTGGCCGGCCATTTCTGCGCCACCGATGATCATGTCCAGCGGAACAAAGACATCGGTGCCGCGGGTCGGGCCGTTCATGAACGGGGCCGCAACCGGCCAGTGCCGGCGACCGATCTCCACACCGGGTGTGCTGGTCGGGATCAGGCAGCAGGTGATGCCGATATCCGGGTTGGTGCCCAGCAACTGGTCCGGGTCGCGCAGCTTGACGGCCAGGCCGAGCACGGTGGCAACCGGTGCGAGCGTGATGTAGCGCTTGTCCCAGGTCAGGCGGATGCCAACCACTTCCTTGCCTTCCCATTCACCCTTGCAGACCACGCCGCTGTCGGGGATCCCGGCAGCGTCGGAGCCGGCCCAGGGGCTGGTCAGGGCAAAGCAGGGGATGTCCTCGCCAACCGCCAGCCGGGGCAGGTAGTGGGACTTCTGCTCATCCGTGCCGTACTTGAGCAGCAGTTCGGCCGGGCCCAGCGAATTGGGCACGGCAACGATGGAGCTGGCAACCATGCCGGCCGGGTGCGAGCCGATCCGGGCCAGAACTTCCGAGTGGGCCAGCGCGGAAAAGCCCAGGCCGCCATATTCCTCCGGAATGATCATTCCGAAGAACTTGTTTTTCTTCAGGAAACTCCAGCTGGCCGCGGGGATGTCCGCGTCGTCACGCGTGACCTTCCAGCCATCCAGCTGGCTCAGGAGTTTTTCCACCGGGCCATCGAGAAAGGCCTTTTCCCGGCTCGACAGCTTGGGCATCGGCATGACGAACAGCTTGCCGAAGTCCGGCGTGCCGCCGAAGAGCTCACCATCCCAGCTGACGCTGCCGGCTTCCAGAGCGGTGCGCTCGGTGTCGGAGATGGTTGGCAGTACCTTGCGCATGTAGTTGAAGGCCGGGCCGACGATGAACCGTCCGCGCAGGTCGTCGCGCAGCAATACCGCAGCCGCGATGCCGTACAGGGCCCACATGAGGATTCCCGGGAACAGGCCGGGCTCGCCGAACAGGGTGTCCAGCACCAGCCAGACCCCGAGCACCGTGAAGGTGCGGACCAGGGACGCGCGCCAGAAAGCGAGAGCAAGGACAAGGATCAGAAAGGTGAGACACCAGAACATGTGACAACCTCGGGCGAATCGCCGGCAGGGAACAGGTTGGTCCGAAGCATAGCAAGGCCGCGGATCCTTGCCGTCAGGCCAGAAATTCGGCCAGTGCCTGCGCCGTTTGCGCGGGGGCGTCGAAGTGCATCATGTGCCCGCAGTCCGGCAGCTGTGCACGGGTGTGGTGGCGGATCGCATTCAGGCGGCGTTGGCGAACTTCGCCCGGGCACATGTGGGCCAGATTGGAGTTTTCGGCATCGAGGATCAGTGTCGGTGCGGTGATCTCGGCGAACACCGCCAGGGCTTCTTCGTCGCGATACAGCAGCGGGCCGCGCTGGCGGTGGCGGGGGTCGGCGAGCAGGCGGACCCGGCCATCATCCAGCGGTTCGCTCCAGGCGCGGGCAACTTCGCGTGCGCCGGCTTCGTCCAGTCCGCCGTGATAGCGCTGCGTGCGCCGGGCCAGGTCGTTCAGCGAAGGGTAGATGTGGTCGTCGACGGGCAGGTGCACCTCGTTCAGCCATTCGCGCAGGCGGGCAGGGGCTTTGCCGGGGTCGCTCGGAGGCAGGAACAGTGAATCCAGGATGGCCAGTTTTCTGACCTTTTCCGGGCGCAGGCCGGCGTAGAGCGCTGCGATCTGGCCGCCCATGCTGTGGCCGATGAGGTCGACTTCGGGGTTGCCCAGTTCCCGCAGGATGCCGTCAAAGTCCGCCAGGTAGTCGGCAAAGATGTAGGTATCTCCGGCGCGGTCCGACAGGCCGCAGCCCCGCCAGTCCGGCGCAACGATGTTCCAGCTGGCGGGCAGGTGTTCGACCAGCCGCTGCCAGGTCGCTGCCGTGTCGCTCCAGCCATGCAGGATGACCCGCAACGGGCTGGCCGGGTCGGGTGTGGCAGCGGGCCAGCTGCGCAGATGCAGACGCAAGTTGCGGACGGTGAGGTACTTTGATTCGCTGTGACGCACGGGTTTTGCTGCAGGGAAACTGCGGTCAAGGTTAGCGGCTGACGGGGGTTCAGGTTTTCCCGTCCTTGTTATTCAAGGACGCCCGGGTGCAATAAAGCCACCGTTTTCGCTACACTCCGCGGCATTTATGAGCACCACAAACGGACACGCCGCGCTGGAGTTTCGGGGACGTATGCTCAACGTTTCCCTGCTTCGCGTGCACACCAACGATCTGGATGAGATTGCGGAGTCGCTGCGCGAGCAGCTGACGCGGTCGGCCCTGCTGCGCGAACTGCCGGTCGCCCTCGACCTGCAGGTCCAGATCATCGACGTTGACGGCCTGCTGGAGGTGCTGCGTCGCGCGCACATGAAGGTGATCGGCGCGGTGCGCGGGGCGGCTTCCATGGAAGCGGCCGTCAGACGGACCGGTCTGGCCGTGATCCAGGACCCGGGTAGCCGTGGCAGCGAGCCGGCGCCGGCAGCCGAAGCTCCGGCCGAGGCGCCGAAGGCGGTCGAACCCGCACCGGCTGCGCCACAGGAGGCTGCCGAACCTTTCACCGTGCAATTGCTGCGCACGCCGGTTCGCTCCGGGCAGCAGCTGTATATTCGCAACAGCGACCTGACGCTGACCGCACAGGTCGGTGCCGGGGCCGAAGTCATTGCAGACGGCAACGTTCATATTTATGGTGCGTTGCGAGGGCGAGCCATCGCTGGCGCACAGGGCGATACCAACGCGTGCATTTTCTGCAGTGATCTGCAGGCCGAGCTGGTGGCGATTGCGGGAACTTACATGGTGGCGGACGATATCCCGTCCGACATGCGGGGCCGGGCCGTACAGATCCGGTTGATTGAGGATCGTCTGGATTTCCAGGCGTTGAATTAAAGATAACGAGAGAACAACTCTCCAAGGGGAATAGGTACCGTGGCGAAGATCATCGTGGTGACCTCAGGCAAGGGCGGCGTCGGCAAGACCACGACGAGCGCTTCATTTGCCTGTGGCCTGGCTAAGAAAGGCCGCAAGACGGTTGTCATCGATTTCGATGTGGGTTTGCGTAACCTCGACCTGATCATGGGTTGCGAGCGTCGGGTCGTGTATGACTTTGTCAACGTGGTCCATGGCGAGGCCAACCTCAAGCAGGCCCTGATCAAGGACAAACGCATCGACAATCTTTTCGTCCTGGCCGCGTCGCAAACGCGTGACAAGGATGCGCTGACCGAAGAGGGCGTGAAGAAAGTCCTGGATGATCTGGCCGCCGATTTCGACTTCATTGTCTGTGACTCGCCAGCCGGCATCGAGAAGGGCGCGTTCCTGGCCATGAATTTTGCCGACGAGGCCCTGGTTGTCACCAACCCGGAAGTCTCCTCGGTGCGTGACTCGGACCGGGTGCTGGGTCTGCTCCAGTCGAAGACCGAGGGCGCCAAGAACGGCAAGCCGCCCAAGGAACACCTGGTCATTACCCGCTACAACGCCGAGCGCGTGCAGCAGGGCGAAATGCTGTCGGTAGACGACGTGCAGGACATTCTGTCGATCCCGCTTCTGGGTGTGATTCCCGAATCCAAGTCGGTGCTGAACAGCTCGAACTCCGGCACGCCGGTGGTGCTTGAAGATCAGAGCGATGCCGGTCTGGCCTACAGTGACCTGATTGACCGTTTCCTTGGGGAGGATCGCCCGATGCGTTTCATCTCCAATGAGCGCAAGGGTTTCCTCAGTCGCTTGTTTGGAGATTGAGATGTCCTGGTTGACCGATCTATTCCGCGAACGACAAAAGAACTCGGCGACAACGGCCAAAGAGCGTCTGAAGCTGGTTGTTGTTCACGACCGGAACCGGAGCAAGGGCGGGCCCAGCTTTTTGCCGGAGTTGCAGAACGACATTCTCAAGGTGATTCGTCGCTACGTGCAGGTGCCCGATTCGGCCGTGCAGATCGACGTGTCCCGGGATGACAACACCGAAGCCCTGGAGCTGACGATTTCCCTGCCGGAAACGCAGCCCGCCGCAAAGACCGCCGCCAAGCGCTAAGCCGGCGGCGGCGATTCCTCCTCCAGCAGGTCGGCAAGCGTCTGCTTGCCCAGTGAATCCCTGCGTGCGGTTTCGAGCCGCTGGTGGACCTGCGCCACTTCCCGGTGGCGGATCTTTCGCTGCCCGTTACCGCCGTTGATGGCGGCCTCGTTGAGATCACTCAACACCAGGGTATGGGGTGCGCGCGCGAGCAGCAGGGTGCCATCGGTGTTTTCTGCCAGAACCCGGTGTGCCAGCAGCATTTCCAGAATCGGGGACAGGTGCTCTGGCGGGGTTCGCAGCGTGCGGGCCAGCCACTCGGGGTGCAGTGCCGGTTCGGCCGCATTGAAGCGTTTGCCGATGGTGACCAGGATATCCAGCAACAGGGCTTCACGCTCCAGCGGGGTTTGCGCACGTGGCGTCCGTTCCGGGCGCAGGTACTCAGGGTTCTGGGCATAGAAGGCAATGGCACAGCCCACCAGCAGGATCAGCCAGGCGACATATAGCCAGATCAGCAGGAAGATCAGGATGGCAAAGCTGGAGTAGACCGCGTTGTAGTTGCTGCTGCCGGCAACAAAGGCGGCAAAGGCCCAGGTCGCGCTTTGCCAGAGTGCGCCGCTGACCAGGCCGCCCAGCAGGGCGGGCCGCCAGCGCACATGCGTGTTCGGCACGAACATGAACATCAGCGAGAACACGACGCAGATCATGATGAAGGGCGCCGCCTTGCCGGCCAGGATGGCGCCTTCGCTCATGCCGGGGAGGTTGAGCAGGCTGCTGACCACCGTGTTCGAGGTGAGGGTCGCGGTGATGCCCAGGATCAGTGACAGCGTCAGCGGGCCGAGGAGCAGCACGACCAGGTACTGCGAGATGCGCTGACCGAGGGGGCGGGTGCGTGGAATGTTCCAGATGTGATTGAACGCGGCCTCGACCTTCTGGATCATGGCCAGCACCGTGTAGAACAGCATGGCGACCCCGATGGAGCCGAGCACGCCGATCTTCACGTTGTCGACAAAGCCCAGCAGCGTTGCGGCAACCTGCGGCGCGTTGTCGCCGAGCGGTTGCAGCAGGTTGAGCAGCATGGGCTCGATCTGGTTGTGGATACCCATCGCCTTGAACAGCGAAAACGACAGGGCCAGCAGCGGCACCAGCGCCAGCAGGGTGGTGTAGACCAGGCTCATGGCCCGCAGCGTCAGGTCGCCGGCACGGATTTCACGAACGGTGCATACCAGTATGCGCAGTGTGCGCAGCACCCAGCGCGGGATCTTTTCGTTGCTGTCGCTCCACAGCAGGGAATGCAGGGCGTGCAGTCGTTCGGGCAGGGTCGTCATCGGCTCAATAGGCATCCCGGGTATGCCTGCAGTGTATGCGCAGTGCGGGTTTGCGGGTTGGGCCCGGGTGCCGCGGCCGGGCCGGAAAGTCCCGTGGTGACGGCTCGCTGACGGGCCATAACATATTTTTCAAATGTTGCGATGCAGCACTTGACGATTGCTGCAGTGCACTATATGATGCACCGCAACATTGCTGCACCACAGCATTGCTGAAGAATCATCCAATCGTTAAAAATTTTGAGGAGTCAATCCCATGCAAGTCCAGGAAATCATTGAAAAGGCCAAAGCCCGCGTTCTCGATCTGCGTAAAGACGCTGAAGCTCGCGTTGAAAAAGTGCGTGGCGAAGCCAAGAGCCGTTTCGAACTGGTTAACGGTCGCGCCGAAAGCGTGATCAAGGTTTCCACCGACACCGTCAAGAAAGCCGGTGATGTGGTCAGCAAGGCCGCCAAGACTGTTGCTGAAACCAACAAGACTGCGGGCAAGGATCTGTATGGCAAGGCTGTTTCCAGCGTCGAGAAAGCCCGCGAAGCTGGTGTGAAGGCTGTTGCCCAGAAGCCTGCTGACTTCCTGCCGGAAGGCCGCGACACCGTCACCAAGGCGATCGAAACCTCCAAGAAGACGGTCGTCAAGAGCGCCGAAGATCTGCAGAAGCTGGCCCTGAACGGCTTCGACAGCGTGAAAGCTGCTGTTGAAGGCAAGAAGCCTGCTGCCAAGAAAGCCGCACCGAAGCGTGCAACGACTGCTCGCAAGACCACGGCTGCCAAGAAGCCTGCTGCTCGCAAGACGGCGACCACCGCTGCCAAGAAAGCGCCGGCTGCTGCTGAGTAAGGGATTAATCCCCCGCGGTGGTGTAACAAACACACTGCCGACCCCGCCGAGGCCCTCGCAAGAGGGCCTCGGTTTTTTTATGCCTGCAGTTCAGGGCTGTCGCGGTGTGCAGCCCTGGTGCGGGTCCTGGCCGGTCAGCCGTTGAGCATCTGGAACATTTCGTCCTTGAGCTTCAGTCGTTCGCGCTTGCGCGCTTCGATGTACGCATCGTCACTGACTTCGACGCCGTCTTCGATGCGGGTGATTTCATGGTCCAGCTCGTGGTACTTGTCGAAGAGCTTGGCGAAATGGGCGTTCCCCAGTTTCAGTTCATGAATCCTGTCGCGAAACTCGGGGAGTTCGTGAACCAGGGCGTGTTGATCAATGTGCATGGGGGCTACCTTCCGCGCAGCGGATGCAAAGGGTGGCAAAGGGCACGGCTTGCAGACGACCGGTGTCGATGCTCTGGCCGCATTTTTCACAGTGGCCATACTGGCCGGCGTGCATCCTTTCCAGGGCCCGGTTGATCTGCGTCAGTTGGTCCTGTGCTTCCGCCGCAAGCGAGTTCAGCGTGTCATCGTTTTCCCGCTCGGTGGCGCGTTCTTCGGAGTCGGCGCTGTGGGATCGGGACAGATCGCGATTGACGGCGTCGAGCCGTTGCTGAAGTTCGTCACGCAGGCGCAAAAGCTGCTGTTCCTGCTGGCTGTAGTCGCTCATCGCGTCGATTCCTGGAAAAGAGGATTGCGGAAACTATAGGGAAGCCGCCAGCTGCGGAATTTGACGCAGGTCACTCCGCGTCGGTATCGGGTTTCTTCTTTGCGCGTGGGCGCCGACGGGAAGCCGGTTCTTCTTCCGCCTCCTCCTCGGCACCCAGGGTGACATCGATGAATTTGCGCCAGGCTTTCATGCCGGTCTTGCCCGTCATGGTGTCGCGCAGAAAGGTGACCGGGTCGAAGGTATCGCTGGATTGCGCCAGCTTGTCGCGGGCGTAACGCACCAGATCTTCCTGGATGCCGACGATGTCCGGCAGCCCGAGCAGCTGCCGGAACTCTTCGGGGTTCAACTCGATTTCAATGCGAACTTTCATGCGGGCCTGCGCCAATACGGTGACGTTCCGAGTCTACGCACCAGTTCGGAGCAGCGGCAAGCATTCAGCCCCGCGGGTCGTGCTGGTGATGCGGTGCGTCTTCCGCAAAACCTTCCAGCGGGGCCAGGTCCTTGCTGTCGCGCAGGAACAGCGGCTCGCTTTCGGCATAGGCCAGCAGCAGGCCCGCTAGGCTTTCCAGGCTGTTCAGGTGGGTGCGTTCGTAGCCATGGGAGGCGTCCACGCCAAAGCAGACCAGCGCGGTGCGGATGTCGTTGCCGGCCTCGATGGCGGAAGCCGAGTCGGAGCGGTAGTAGCGGAACACATCGCGCTGGTGCAGGATGCCGTTCTCGCGACACAGATCCAGCAGGCGCCGCGTGAGGTGGTAGTCGAAGGGGCCGACCTGGTCCTTCATCGCGATGGTCACGCCGGTTTCCTTGGAGTTCTGGCCCGGTGCCGGGGTGGCGTTGTCGATGGTGACCATTTCCGCCACATCCTGGTGGAGCACGGCCGAGCAGCCCGAGCCGACCTCCTCGGAGATGGTGAACAGCAGGTGCACGTCGGTGGGCAGCGTGCGTTTTTCCTGCATGATCAGCTTGGTCATGGCCAGCAGTGCGGCCACACCCGCCTTGTCATCCAGGTGGCGGCTGTTGATGAAACCGGAATCGGAAAATTCGGGGCGCGGGTCGACGGCGACAAAGTCGCCGATCTGGATGCCGATATCGGCCAGATCCGTGGCGCTGTGCACCAGTTCGTCAACGCGCAGTTCCACATGGTCCCAGGTGGATTTTTGCGTGTCGACGTCTTCGTTATAGACGTGGCCGCTGGCCTTGAGCGGCAGGATGGTGCCGCGGATGACACGACCGCTGTCGGTGAGGATGTCGGCGCGGGCGCCTTCGGCGAAGCGCGATGACCAGGTGCCGACTGGCGACATGGCCAGACGTCCGTTGGGCTTCAGTTCACGCACCATGGCGCCGATCGTGTCCAGGTGGACGACGATGGCGCGGTCCGGGCTGGCGACCTTGCCGGGCAGCGTGGCCCGGATGGCCCCGCGCCGGGTCAGTTCGAGGCTGACACCCAGGCGCTGCAGCTCCTCGCCGGTGTAGCGCACGATTTCATCGGTGTATCCCGCGGGGCTGGGGATGGCCAGCAGGTTCTTGAGTTGCTGGACGAGGTACTTGCTGTCGATATTTTTCATCTGGCTGTTTCCGGAAAGAGGAGGTCGATGAAGCGCGCGGCGGTGGGCTGGGGCTCATGGTTGGCCAGGCCCGGCCGCTCGTTGGCTTCGATGAAGGCGTAGTCGGGCTTGTTGGCTGCGGTAACGACAAAATCCAGGCCCGTGACAGGGATTTCGAGGGTGCGCGCGGCGCGTTCGGCAGCGTCGCGCAGTTCCGGGTGCAGCTGGGAGGTGACATCGCGGAGTATGCCGCCGGTATGCAGGTTGGCCGTCTTGCGTACCTGCAATGCAAAGCCGCTCGCCAGGACTTCGTTCATGTGATGCCCGGCATCTTCGACACAGCGTGTGGTTTCGGCGTCCAGCGGGATGCGGCTTTCGCCACCCGTGGCCGCTGCCCGCCGGCGGGACTGGCGCTGGATCAGGTCGCGAATGGTGTGCTTGCCATCGCCGCTAATGGTTGCCGGTTCGCGGATCGCTGCGGCCACCACCTGGTAGTCGATGACCAGGATGCGCAGATCGTGCCCGGCGACAAACTCCTCCAGCATGACGCGACCGTGCTGCCGGGCGATCTCGACGGCCTCGGCGATCGCTTCGGGGGTGCGCAGGTCCACACTGACGCCGGCGCCCTGCTCGCCATCAACAGGTTTGACGACGACGCGCCCGAAGCGGGCCAGAAACTCGTCGTTGTCGCGGGAGTCGCCCGCCATCATCTGTGCCGGTGTGCGGATGCCGGCCTTGTTGAGCAATCGCGAGCAGAGTCGCTTGTCGGCGCAGCGGCTCATCACCACCGCGGAGGTCAGGTCCGATAATGACTCCCGGCAGCGCAGGGTGCGGCCGCCGTGGGAGAGGTTGAAGTAGCCGCCTTCGGCGTCGACCACGTCCACGCGGATGCCGCGGCCCAGGGCTTCGTCAACGATCAGGCGTGCGTAGGGGTTGAAGTCATCGCGCACGTCCGGCCCCACGAACAGGGTGCGGTTGAACTTGTTCTTGCGCTTGACGCAGAACCAGTGCACGCGGGTGAAGCCGAGTTTTTCGTAAAGCGCGATGGCCTGGGTATTGTCGTGCATGACCGAGAGGTCCATGTACGCCCGGCCGCGGCCGTGGAAACGGCCTGCCAGGTTGCGGACCAGCGCTTCGCCGGTACCGGCCGGCGCGTGGTTGGTATCCACGGCCAGGCACCACAGGGACGAGCCGTGCTCCGGGTCGTCAAAGGTTTCTTCATGGTCGACGCCGGTCACGGTGCCGACGATCTGGCCGTCTTCGGTCTGGGCGACCAGAACCACCCGGCGGCGGTCATGCAGGTTCTCGACCAGGTAGTCGACATTGGCCTGCTTCATGCCGTGCTGTGCGTACAGCCGGTTGACCTCGGCAACGTCCTCGCGCGACTGTACCCGGCGGATCAGGAAGCCGTCGTGCGGGCGGGATTCAGCACGCAGATGGTGCAGTTCCAGGCGGTAGGTGTGGGAGGGGTCGAGAAAGATTTCCTGCGGCGCAAAGCTCACCAGCACGTGCGGGTCGCGCACGTACATGGCGAGGTCGCGGCGCCGGTCGCCTTCCTTCACCAGTTCCGCCACCAGTTCGGCCGGGTCGCTGGAAAAGGTATGCGCGAACAGCAGGCGGCCCCAGCCACAGTCCAGGCTGACATTCCGCTGGACCGGCTGGAGCGGGTGTGCGGTAGGCCGCTCCTGGGCCAGATTGGCGACGGCGCGGCCGGGTCGGCGCAGCGCGCGCGCCGTACGTGCTCTCATCGCCGGGCTCCGACATGCTTGCTCAGCCAGAGCTCGAGCAGGCCCAGTTGCCAGCATTCGGAGCCGCGCAGCGGGGTGATGAAGTTGTCCGGGTCGTTCAGCCGCTGCTCGACGGCATCGCGGCGCAGCAGGGCGGCGGTATGGGCCTGCGGATCGAGCAGCCGGTCGCGCAGGGTATCCAGCAGGTCACCACGCAGATATTTCAGGGCGGGAACCGGGAAATAGCCCTTGGGCCGGTCAATCACTTCCCTGGGCACCAGCTTGCGCGCCAGGCTCTTGAGCAGGCCCTTGCCACCGTCTGCCAGCTTCAGCTCGGCGGGCACGCGAGCTGCGAATTCCACCACCTCGTGATCAAGGAATGGCACCCGGGCTTCCAGACCGAAGGCCATGGTCATGTTGTCGACCCGCTTGACCGGATCATCGGCCAGCATCACCTGCGTATCCAGCCGCAAGGCCTGGTCGACCGGGTGCGGGGCGCCGGGACGCGCAAAGTGCTGGGCGACAAATGCGCGGCTGGGGTCGGGCGAGGGCAGGGCGCCGGGCTGCAGCAGTTTGGCCATGCCGGCTTCGGTCTGGTCGAAGAAGGCGCTGGCGTAGGCGGCGACCGGATCGGTTGCCTTCTGCATCGGCGGGTACCAGTGGTAGCCGGCGAAGATTTCATCCGCACCCTGGCCGCTTTGCACCACTTTGAGGTGCTTGCTGACTGCCTGTGACAGCAGGAAGAACCCGACATTGTCGTGGCTGACCATGGGTTCGCTCATCGCGCCGATGGTGGCGTCCAGTGCTGCCGTCATTTCCTGTTCGGGCACCGCGATCTTGTGATGCTGGGTGGCGAACTCGGCGGCGATGCGGTTGGAGTACTTGAACTCGTCACCCTCGACGTCGCCGCGCGAGTCGAAGCCCACCGAAAAGGTGTGCAGGTCGTGCTGTCCGGCTTCGGCAAGCAGGGCGACGATCAGGCTGGAGTCCACCCCGCCGGAAAGCAGCACGCCGACCGGAACGTCGGCAACCATCCGGCGGTCGACGGCGCGGCGCATCACCGCGTGCAGTTCCTCTTCCCACTCCGCGGCGCTGCGCGGCGTTGGGGTGTCCGGGTAGTGCACGTCCCAGTAGGTCGATTCCGTGCGTTCGCCGGCCGCGTCGATGCTCAGGATGGTCGCCGGCGGCAGTTTCTGCACCCCGTTGAGAATGGTGTGCGGTGGCGGGACAACCGCATGCCAGCTCAGATAGTGATGCAGCGCCGTGGTGTTGATCGAGGTATCGACATCCCCGCCTGCCAGTAGTGCCGGCAGCGAGGACGCAAAGCGCAGGCCGCCACGGACGGGCTGCAGATACAGCGGCTTGATACCCAGCCGGTCGCGGGCCAGCCAGGTCTGGCGGCTTTGCAGGTCATGCACCGCGAAGGCGAACATGCCGTTGAAGCGCAGCACACAGGCCTTGCCCCACTCTTTCCAGCTGCGCAGGATGACCTCGGTGTCGCCCTGCGAGCGAAACCGGTGGCCGCGCGCTTCCAGCTCGCTGCGCAGTTCGCGGTAGTTGTAGATGCAGCCATTGAAGACCACGGCAAGCCCGGCGTCACGGTCCACGAAGGGCTGACTGCTGGCATCGCTGAGGTCGATGATCTTGAGTCGGCGGTGCCCCAGAAGCAGGGGGCCATCCTCAAACAGGCCGGAAGCATCCGGCCCGCGCGGGGCTAGCGCGTCGTTGATTCTCTGGTGGGTTTCCCGTTCGGGTCGGTCATTGTCGAAACGGATTTCTCCGTGGAGTCCACACATGCGGTTTGAGTTCGATTGCTGGGGGCTTCCCCGAAGAGCGCAGCGAGATCGAGCACGCTGGCAAGCAGCCGTCGGCGCCGGGCTTTGGGCAGGGCGTCGAACTGGGCGACAAAAGCGTCGGGAAGCAGGGTTGCTGCAGATTGCAGGGCGAGAGCACCCTGTTCGGTCAGGCGCAGGACGGTGCGACGGCCATCGTTGGGGTCGCGCTGGCGCTCGATGAGGCCCTTGGCCGCGAGGCGCAGGGTGATATCGGTGGTGGTTGCCTGGGACAACGACACGGCCTGACTGAGCTGGGTGACGGAAAGCAGGTGTTCGCTGTTGGACAGGGTCGCCAGGGTCAGCGTCTGGGCGGCCGTGAGTCCGTGCAGGACATTCTGCCGACGCGAGTGCCGATCCAGGGCGTGGTTGATCCGTCGCAGCGCGACAGCCAGAGCTCCGACGTCCTGTTCGGTTTCTGCTTTCATCGTGAACAATGTATCGCACACGATGTAAATCGTCAAAAAACCGACCCGCTGGCTGGCGGCGTATGGCGGCGAATTTTGCGTTCGCGACTTATCATCCGCCTTCGGTTTGATTCGGATGCCCTCATGTTTGCCGCGCTGTGTTCCCACCTCCGCCTGCTGGTTCTTCCGGCGGTTCTCCTGTTTGTCGCCTGTGGCCAGCAGGGTGCTGTCGAAATCCGCGAGGGCTATATCAATGCGCCGCCGGCGGGCGCGATGATGGCGGCCGGGTTTCTGACGATCGACAACGGCACCAGGGACATGGTGACGGTCAGCGGCGTCGAGCTGGGGGAATTCAAGCGGGTGGAGGTCCACGAAACCCGGATGCAGGACGGCATGATGCGCATGCGCCCCCGGCCGGAGCTTGAGGTTGCTCCGGGCAAGACGGTGACCTTTGCGCCGGGCGGCCTGCACCTGATGCTGATGCAACCCACGCGGCCCCTGGAGGCCGGGGAAGTGCTGGAGGGCAGCGTGCTGCTGCGCAAGGCGGATGGGAGCCAGAGCCGGGTGCCGGTCAAGCTGGAAGTTCGCTCGCCTGCGGGCATGCATCACGGCGCCGGGCACTAGCCCCTGAGCGGACCCCGTGTCCGCATGACCCCGGAGGAGACAATGAAAACACTGATCGGCGGCGTCTGCGCGCTCGGCCTGCTCGTTGCCTGCAGCCCGCAGCCGGAGACGGTTTCACTGGACGTTGCGCAACCGGCGGACCTGGCAGCGCAGAGTGCGGAATTCCCGCGTTCCATCGAAGTCGTTGCGCCCGGCATCTGGGCGGCCATTGGCTACGGGCTGGCCAACAGCCTGCTGGTGGAGGGGACGGATGGTCTGATCGTGATCGACACGATGGCCACGCTGGAAGAGGGGCGCGCCGTTGCCGCCGAGTTCCGCAAGCTCTCGGACAAACCGCTCAAGGCCATCATCTACACCCACAACCATGCGGATCACGTGTTCGGTGCGCAGGCTTTCGTGGATGTCCTCGCCGATGACGGGGTGCCGGTACAGGTGCTTGCGCATGAGAGCACGGCGGATTATGTCTACCGCGTGGCCAGTGAGTACCGGCCGATCCTTTCCGCGCGATCCTTCCGGATGTTCGGCACGGCGCTGGATGATGCCGGGTTCATCAACAATGGCCTGGGGCCGCGTCTAGCCATCGATGCGGATTCAGCCTTCGGCTTCGTTGCGCCCAACCGGACCTTTGCCGAGCGACTGACAGCCAGCATCGCCGGCGTGGACCTGGAGCTGGTGCATGCGCCGGGTGAAACCGCCGACCAGATTTTTGTCTGGCTGCCGCAAACCCGCACGCTGGCCGTGGGCGACAACCTGTACAAGGCCTTCCCCAATCTCTACACGATCCGCGGGACGCCGTACCGGTCGCCCAAAGACTGGGCGGCTTCCATCGACAAGATGCGGGCCTTGCCGGTGGAGCACGTCGCGCCCAGTCATACCCGGCCGCTGCACGGTGCCGAGCAGGTGCAGGCGGTGCTGACAAACTATCGCGATGCGATTCGCTATGTGCATGACCAGACCGTGCGCTGGACCAATGCCGGCCTGACACCGGATGAGATCGTCGAGCGTGTACAGCTGCCTCCGCATCTGGCCCGCGAGCCCTATCTGCAGCCCTTCTACGGAACCCCACGCTGGTCGGTGCGCTCGGTGTTTGCTGGCAACCTGGGCTGGTTTGACGGGAACCCCGCGCAGCTCGACCCGCTGCCGCCGTTCGAGGAGGCGCAACGCGTCGTGCAACTGGCCGGTGGCGCCGATGCCATGAAGGAACAGCTCGGCGCGGCGCTGAAAGCCGGTGAGGAGCAGTGGGCACTGCAGCTCAGCGACTGGCTGCTCCGGGTGCTTCCAGACGATGCCACCGTTCGTAAGCAGGGGGTGACCGCGCTGACCCGGCTGGGCGAGCGGGCCTCCAACCCGAATGCCCGGCACTACTATCTGATGAGCGCCCTGGAGCTGCGTGACGGGCGCCGGCTGAAAGCGGTCAGCTCGGGAACACCGGCCATGCTGCGCAGCATTCCGATGGAATCGATCATGACGGCCCTGGCGACCAACCTGCGCGCCGAGGACTCCCTGCAGATGGATCGCAAGGTGGTCATCCGCTTTTCCGATACCGGGGAAGCCTGGACCTTGTGGGTGCGCCGTGGCGTGCTGGAGACGATACCCGCCGCCAGTGCGGACGCCGAAATCGATCTGACGGTGGATTCACTCATCTGGAAGCAGATGCTGAGCCGGCAGATCAGCCCGGCTGTTGCGATCGCCAGAGAGATGCAGTTCGACCG
>JBFHON010000026.1:0-15548 GCA_041593295.1 Oceanococcaceae bacterium
CTGGGAAAACGCGGCTTCTGCGGTTTGCCAGGTTTGCTCGGCTTCGGTTTTTACCTGATGCAGGAACAGGCCACTGAGGGCGGAATGCAGGACGACAACACCCGCGAGCATGGCTGCTGGCAGCAGGTAGGGGCGAATATTCTCGTAGTGCCCGGATTGCTGGGTGAATTCCCCGACCAGCAAATTGAACTGTCGGAGGCGGGCGATGCTGACATCGGCGTCGAGCAGGTTGGCCAGGTCGGTGCGCTGCATCATGCTGATGCCTTCAGGCGGCGCTGCGCCGTCGATGCAGATGGCCCGCACACCGGGGGTGGTCAGAAGCCGGTCGACCAGACCGGGAAGGCCACCCTGCGGGGTGCACAACTGCTCCGCGTCGGGCAATGCCAGCCACCAGTCCTGCGGTGAGCAGGCAAAGACCGGGGTGTCATCACTGACGCCGGGAAGGATGGCAAATTCAGGGGCGACGGCGACCAGCTCTGCCGGTGCCAGTTCCTGCAGGGCGTCGATCTCCGCCCCCAGCCAGGACTTGCGGGTCACAAATACACCGCGATGGCCATTTTCCGTCGGGGCAACCGCGAAATGCAGCGCATCGATGTCTTCGGCCAGCAGGTCTTCCAGGGCATACGGGGCCGCCGCAAGCAGACGCGCGCCCTTGAGTGGCAGTTCAATGCGGTGGCGCACGACATGGCGACTGGAGACCAGGCCAATGATGCGCTGTCCACGCAGTGCTTCCTGCGCTTGCTCCAGTTCGCCGGTTTGCGTGGTGGCGCGATTTTCGACACCACTGATCTGGCGCCAGCTCCACTGGTTCGCCTCTGGCAGGCGGCGGACAAGGAATAGATCAGACACGAGAGGTCAGTGCTCGAAAAAGGTGAGTGGGGCTTTGCGAACCGTACATTCTAGCGGGACGCCGAATCCCGTGAGCCGCGAAGTTCCGGGTGAGATTCATAGCGGGCTGCGGCTGTGGGCGAGAACCCGGGCTCTGCCGTCCGCTCCGCGATGAAGTATGGAGGTCATCTGCATACGAACGCCGTCAATCTGCGCGGTTCCCTCTGCCTGGAACAGCGTGGATTTCACGTCGATATCGATTTCAATGGCCCGCGCGGCCAGCGCCGGCTCGGCATTGAACTTGTCGATGGTTTCCCAGGACCCCTGTTCCCGCACGGCCAGCAGGCTCTCGATGTCGGCGCCGGTCAGCTCGGCAGACAGGGATTGCAGCACCGGCGGGGTCGCGCTGTTGACGTTGATCGGCAGGATGCCCAGCTCGGCGGGGTAGGCCGCGACATGGGGTTCGAGTGCGGTATAGATTTCCGGCGTCATCTCGGGCATCAGGCGCAGCTCCGTGACACTGACCAGCGGCTGGTTGGCCGCGCGACGCGGAGGCTCCAGCGCGAGGTAGACCTCATCCTCGGCGCCCTGCGGACGTGGCTCGGCATCCTCGTCGATCCAGTCCGCAATCTGCTCGCCCAGCGCAACCACGTTCGTGTCGGCCAGCTCGGGGATGGCGGCCAGCAGACGCTGGAACTGGGGAAGCGTGTTTGGCAGGGAAGCGCCTGCCAGGGAGTTCAGATTGAAGCGCCCGTTCAGGTCGACGATACGGCCGGAAAGCACGCCTTCATCCACGGGCAGAAAATCGATGGGCATGGCCCACAGTTCATCCAGCCCGTCATAGGCCGAGTCCTGTGCATCCCGACGCAGGATGGTCGCTGCCCATTCTTCCAGGCCGATCAGGTACCACCAGGCCGCGTCGGCAGAGCGCATGTTGGTGGCGCGGTGGATGGACAGGTTCTGCGCAACCATCAGCCCGGCAATGATGGTGGCCGCAAAGGCCGTGACCATGACGGCTGTCAGCAGCGCCACGCCGCGTTGTTCGCGATGGGGGGTGTTGGTCATGGTGCCGCCATGGCGAACAGCAATTGCAGTTCGCCGTAGGTTTTGGTGATCATGATCAGCTCCACCGCTTGGGGCAGGCCGGCGGCAGCAGGGATGGGGCCTGCGTAGTTCAGTGGTGGCCAGGCCTCGCCCCATTCGCCGCTGTTGTCGAGGTAGCGCCAGGTCAGTTCCTCGACCCCTTCCAGCACGGGGTAGCTCAGGCCTTCGTCGCCCTGGACACGGTCCACCTGTTCCCAGCTGCGGCGCATCAGCTTGCCGTCCTGCAACAGATATTCGACGCGGGCCAGGGCCGGACGCGGTAGCTGCAGCGGGTTGCGCCGGCCGCTGTGGGTGAATTCCAGGGCGCCACGCTGGTTCAGATACAGCGCCGGTTGCAGATCGCCGAATTCATCGCGTATGGGACGGTTGACGGCGGACTCCAGGTCCGAGCGCAGCCGGAATATGCCTTTTTGCCACTGGGTCATGCGCTCCTGGGCCTCGCCGACACTGCGTTTGGTCATCAGGATCGAGTCGAGACCTCCATAGGCCATGACCGCGAGCAGGGCAAAGATCGCCAGTGCCGCGACCAGCTCCAGCAGCGTGAACCCCGCTGCTGCCACGCGGGGCGGATGGCTGTGGGTTGGCATCACGGTCCGCATCCGGGTCATGTGTCCGGGGTTTTCGGTGGCGCAACCGGGGCCGGGCCACTGGGTTCGGCGAAGAATGCCGCCCGGCTCAGCAGCCAGGCGTCGTCATCGTCGCTTTCGCGGCGCACCCGCACGGTGATGCGGCGGATGTAGTCATCCGGTGTTTTTTCCACTTCGCGGACCACCACCCATTCCTGATTGGCGAACTCGCGCGTTTTTTCGACCTTGCCGACTTCCGGCCACTGCGTTTCCAGCTGGGCTTCGACCATCACGTTGTGGGCCAGCCACGAGCCGAGCATGCGGTTTTCCAGGTCCCAGGTGGTCCCGGCATAGAAGGTGGACGCGGTCAGGGAGGCTGTCAGTGACAGGGCCAGGACCGCCAGCGCCACCAGCACCTCGATCAGCGTGAAACCGTCCGTGCGTTTCATGTCGCGGTTTCGCGCTCCATCGTGATCTGGCCGTCTATGCGGCCGCGGTAGAGGTAACGCTGGGTGCTGCCTTCGGCCCGCAGGACAAACTCGAAGGGCGTCAGTTCACCGCTGGAGAAGAAGTACAGCACCGGAGTGTTCTGGCTGTCTTCGCCTTCGGGGAGGCCCTGCGGGAGCTGGGTCAGTTCGATGCGGGCCGGTATCTCGAATTCGTAGACCCGCAACGGGGATCGCGGGTTGTCAATCGGGACCCAGCCGGCATCGCCCATCACCAGAAAGGCATAGCCATTCTTGCGCGGCTGGAAGCCGATTTCTGCGGTGGTCAGGGCCGCTTCGTCCAGTGCCATGATCATGACCTGATGCAGCCGGCGCGCATCCTGGTCCAGGCGATCATCCAGCGAGCGACCACCCAGCGACAGGGAGGCGAAGCCGAGTATGACGCCGATGATGAAGATGACGACGAGAATCTCGATCAGCGTGAAGCCACGCTCTGTCGTCGCTGGGCTCGGCGCCTGAAGGCGCGGTTGCATGTGGTCCTGGGGTGGGAGGAGCAGCTGCCTGATCAAGCTCAGGGGTTGGTCGCGTCGGTCCAGTTCCCCAGGTCCGCTGCAGAATCCGTCCCGCCGGGGCGTCCGTCAGCGCCAAGCGAGTAGATATCCACTTCACCGCGTACGCCGGGACTCAGATACTGATAGTTGTTGCCCCAGGGGTCTTTGGGCAGGCTCTTGATGTAGCCGCCCGATTTCCAGTTGCGGGCCGGTGGGTCACCCGAAGGCTGTTGCACCAGCGCCTCGAGGCCCTGCTGGGTGCTCGGGTAGTTGAAGTTGTCGAGACGGTACAGCTCCAGCGCACTCTCCAGAACACGAATATCCTGCTTGGCCTTGGTGACGCGGGCCTCGTCGGGGCGGTCCATGATGCGCGGAACGACAGCCGCAGCAAGAATGGCGAGAATGACGACCACCACCATGATCTCGATCAGGGTGAAACCGGTTTGCGCGCGTTGTGCGTGTGACATCAGATTTAATGGACGATTTTTCATGCAGCAAATGATACCGGGTGTCAGGCTTTCCGGGGCGGCGGTGTTCTCAATTGTGATGGCCATCGTGATCGTGGCGACACAGTCGGGAGGGCAGGCCGTGCTGGAACTGTTGCGCTGGGACCGCATGGCGCTCGAAGAGTTCGAGCTGTGGCGCGTGTGGACCGGGCATCTGGTGCATGCCAGCTGGCCTCATGTCGGGCTGAATGTTCTGGGGCTTGCGCTGGTCGCCTGGCTTTTCCCCGAACCGGTGAGCACGGCCTGGCACCTGGTTCGCTTCCTCTGGCTGGGGTTCGCGGCCAGCGCCCTGATGTGGTTCGGGGTTCCCGATCTGGACTGGTACGTGGGATTGTCCGGTGTGTTGCACGGGAGTTTCGTGTTCGGGCTGTGGTGGCTGTTCCGTGAAGGTGACCGGCTGGCCTTCCTGTTGCTGGTGTTGCTGGCGGGCAAGCTCACGCTCGAGCATTTCTTCGGGCCGGTGACCAGTGATGAAGAACTGGTCGGCGTGCCGGTTCTGACCCAGGCGCATAGTTACGGGGCTCTGGCGGCCTGCGTCCTGATCCCCATCGAACGATGGGTGGTGTTCCCGCGTGGCATCGGTAACAATTCGGCGCCATGAAATTCGCAATGTTGTTTCCCGGTCAGGGATCGCAAAGTGTCGGCATGCTCGAAGCCTGGAGCGGCGTGTCGGCAGGTGTTCGAGAAACCCTGGACGAGGCCGAGTCCGTGCTGGGCCCGGATCTGCTCACGCTGATGCGCGAAGGTCCGAGTTGCCGGCTCGACAAGACGGAGAATACGCAGCCGGCGATGTTGATCGCGGATGTCGCGCTGTTCCGGGTCTGGGTCGAAGCCGGTGGTCCGCTGCCGGTTGCCGTGGCCGGGCACTCGCTGGGCGAATATGCGGCGCTGGTTGCTGCTGGCGCAGTGAGCTTTTCCGACGCCTTGAAGCTGGTGCAGGAAAGGGCGCTGGCCATGCGCGATGCGGTGCCGGACGGGGCCGGAGCGATGGCTGCGGTGGTCGGGCTGGATGACGCCGCGGTGCAGCAGGTCTGCGATGCGGTCAACGGGCAGATCGAGGCGGTGAATTTCAATGCGCCGACACAGATCGTGATCGCCGGTGAAACCGCAGCGATTGATGAGGCCTGCGAGCGCGCCAAGGAGTTCGGCGCGCGCATGATTCGCAAGCTGCCGGTTTCGGTGCCTGCACACAGTCAGATGATGCGTGGCGCGCGGGAGCGGCTCGGCACGGCCATGCAGGCAGCAGAGTTTCAGGCTCCGGTGTTTCCGGTCGTGCAGAACGTTGACGCCCAGGCGCATGCACAGGTCGACCAGCTGCGCGCGGTGTTGCTGGATCAGGTTCACAGTCCGGTGCGCTGGGTGGACACGCAGCAGGTGCTGCATCAACAGTTCGATTGCCAAACTGCGCTAGAGTGCGGTCCGGGCAATGTGCTGGCCGGACTGGGCCGGCGCAGCGGTGTGGGAATGAGCGTGAGCGCGTTCCCGGCACCAGAAAGCCTGCAAGAGACCATTGAACGATTCAGCAGGGAAGCCGCGGAATGACAGATGCACGTGTACTGGTAACAGGCGCTTCGCGGGGTATCGGGCTGGCCATTGCCCGCCGCCTGAACGCGGATGGCCTGTCGGTACTGGGTACCGCCACCAGCGACAGTGGCCTCCATGCTCTGCGCGAAAGCGGCATCGATGGTGCCGTGCTGGATATCTCCGCACTCGACAGCATCCCCGCTTTCGTCAAGGAACATGGGCCCTTTTCCGGGGTTGTCCATAACGCCGGCATTACCCGCGACAACCTGCTGCTGCGTCTGGACGACGCGGCCATTCTGCAGGTGTTGCAAACCAATCTCGTTGGCGCCATGAGCCTTTCACGCGCATGTCTGCGCGGCATGATGAAGGCGCGCAGTGGACGCATCGTGTGCGTCGGGAGTGTCGTTGGCAGCACCGGGAATGCCGGTCAGACCAATTACGCGGCCAGCAAGGCCGGTTTGCAGGGTTTCGTTCGCGCCCTGGCACGCGAGGTGGCCAGCCGCGGGATCAACGTGAACCTGGTCGCGCCGGGGTTCATCGACACGGACATGACCCGCGCGCTCAGTGAAGAGCAGCGCACGGCACTGCAGAAAGATATCCCGCTGGGACGGCTGGGAGCGGTCGATGATGTCGCCGCGGCTGTCAGCTTTTTGTGCGGCCCGGACGCCGCCTACATGACCGGGCAAACACTCCACGTCAACGGCGGAATGTACATGGGGTAGACCGGCCTGCCGGTTCACCGCTTTTTTGGTTGAGTTCTATACAATTCACGGCTTCTGGGAACACCCCCTAGGGAGAAATTTAGATGAGCAACACAGCAGAACGCGTTAAGAAGATTATTGCCGAACAACTCAGTGTCGAACTCGACAAGATCACGCCGGACGCAAAGTTCGTCGACGACCTGGGTGCTGACTCGCTGGACACCGTCGAACTGGTGATGGCGCTGGAAGAAGAATTCGAAATCGACATCCCGGATGAAGAAGCAGAAAAGATCGTGACCTTCAACGACGTTCTGAGCTACATCCAGGCCAACGCCAGCGACGAAAGCTAACCCGGCCTGCGGGTGCGGAAACTGGAGCGAGACGCAAGATGCAAGGCAGACGCGTAGTCGTAACGGGCCTGGGGGCAGTCACGCCTCTGGGCAACTCGGTGGATGCCACCTGGCAGGCTGTACTTGCCGGGAAAAGTGGCATTCAACCGATTGCGGCTTGGGATGCCTCCGAGTATCCCACTCGTTTCGGTGGGGAAATCCGGGACTTCGACCCGGTGCCGTATTTCGGCAGCCCCAAGGATGCACGCAAGTGCGACCCCTTCATTCATTACGGTGTGGCAGCAGCCCTTGATGCGGTGAAGCATGCCGGCCTGGAGATCACCCCGGAAAATGCGGAACGCATTGGCGTCCATGTGGGTTCCGGGATCGGGGGGATCGGCACGATCGAAGACACGGTGAAGACGCTTGTTTCCACCGGCAAGGTGAAAAAGGTTTCGCCGTTTTTCGTGCCATCAAGCATCATCAACATGATCTCCGGCAACATTTCGATATTGACCGGTGCCGCCGGACCCAATCTCGCTACGGTGACGGCCTGCACGACCGGAGCGCATTGCATCGGAATATCCGCGCGCATGATTGCCGCTGGTGACGCCGATGTCATGATCGCCGGTGGTGCGGAGCGGGGCTCCAGCCCTGTGGGACTGGCGGGTTTCTGTTCGGCGCGGGCGCTGAGCCAGCGCAATGACGACCCGCAGACGGCATCCCGTCCCTTCGATCAGGGGCGTGACGGTTTCGTGCTCAGCGACGGAGCCGGTGTGCTGGTTCTCGAAGAATACGAGTACGCGAAGTCACGGGGGGCGCCGATACTGGCCGAACTGGTTGGCTTCGGCATGAGTGGTGATGCGTATCACATCACCTCACCCAAGGAAGATGGCTCGGGTGCCGCCCGTTGCATGCGCAACGCCCTGCGTGACGCCGGTCTGAACGCTGACGACATTCAGTACATCAACGCCCATGGCACCTCGACGCCGGCCGGTGATGTCGCGGAGATTCGCGCCGTGAAAAGCGCGTTTGGCGAGGCCGCGAAAACGCTCGCCATCAGTTCTACCAAATCCATGACCGGGCATCTGCTCGGTGCTGCAGGCGGGCTCGAGGCCGCGCTCTGCGTGCTGGCTCTGCGTGATCAGGTGATCCCGCCAACCATCAACCTGGAAAACCCCGATCCCGAGTGTGACCTGGATCTGGTGCCGCATACCGCACGGGATGCCGCGCTGACGACAGTGCTGTCCAATTCCTTCGGTTTTGGCGGGACCAACGGGACGCTCATCTTTACCCAGCCTTCCTGAGCCGGCTTCCTGATGACGTCTTTGCCGGGTCACCGGCTGCGCTTGTTGCAGCAAGCTGATCGCGAACGGTTTCCCTATCTGCTGAGCGACTGCCGACCGGAGCCGCACGGTGCCAGTGCCCGCCATCTGCTGTTTCGTGCCCTGGGCCCGCCACAGCTTGCTGCTGATGCGGCCGGAGCTGCGCAGTTGATCGCCGGTGTCTCCTGGCAAGCACGCGACACCCACGGGCCGTTGCAGGCCGGTGTCGAGGGCTGGGTGGTGTATCTGGCCTACGAATACGCTCAGGCCATCTGGCCGCACAAGCCGGCTTTGCAGCGCGCCGTTTCCGGGCCGATGTGTGTGGTTCAGCGGGTGGCGCTGGAGGCAATCGAGCATGAGGCGGCGATTCCCATGCAGCCTGAAGCGCTGGTGCCGGCCAGCGCATGGACCGAAGATGACCCGGCGGATTTCCTGCACGGGGTTGCGCAGATACAGACCTACCTCCTTGATGGCGATGTCTATCAGGTCAACCTCAGTCGGCGCTGGCTCGTCGAAACAGCGCGGGACGGCGCCGATATCTACGCCCGGCTGATGCGCGCCAATGCCGCACCGTTTGCGGTGCGGGCCTGTTTCCCCGACCGGGAAATAATCTCGTCCTCGCCGGAGCGGCTGTTCGAGGTCCGGCAGGGCGAAATCCGCACCCAGCCGATTGCCGGCACACGGCCCCGCGGCTGGGACAGCGAGCGTGATAACGCACTGCGCGATGAACTGATTCAGAGTCCGAAGGAACGCGCCGAGCACATCATGCTGGTGGACCTGGAGCGCAATGACCTGGGACGCATCTGTCGGGCGGGTACGGTCAAGGTGCCACGTCTGATGGCCGTGGAGCCCTATGCCACGGTGCAGCACATCGTTTCGGATGTGCGCGGCCAGTTGCAGGACGGTATCCGGCTGAAAGACATTCTGGAAGCGGTGTTTCCCGGCGGGACCATCACCGGCTGTCCCAAGCTGCATTGCATGGAGCTGCTGGCCGGGCTGGAGCCCCACCCACGGATGGCCTATACCGGCAGCATTGGCTATTGTCTGGACGATGGACAGGCGGACTTCAACATCTTGATCCGCACCTTGCAGAAACAGGGTGCGAGCCTTCGTCTTGATGCCGGTGCGGGGATCGTTGCCGGCTGTGACGCACAGGCGGAGCTGGAGGAAACGCGGGCCAAGGCGCGCGGGGTCATTCAGGCGCTTGCCGCAACGGGGTCGCCGCCGGAATGAGTCTGCAGTTGTTCGATATCGAGGGGTGCCAGCAAGACTGGCCACCAACGGACCGGGCATGGCAGTTCGGCGATGGGGTGTTTCGCACGCTGTATGCCGAAGCGGGGCATGTGCGCGACCTGGTCGGGCAAGTCACCCATTTGCTGCATGACGCCAGGCTGCTGGGGCTGGAGCCACTGCCTGCGGTGGACACCTTGTCGGAAACCAGCCTGCGGGTGATTGGCAGGCAGGGCAAGTTCCGCCTGAAGTGGGTGATCTCGGCCGGGGACTCTGCGGGCGGCTATCTGCGGGCGGGCCCGGCGCGCGCAATGCTGGCCGTATCGGCTCTGCCCGAGGATTACCACGCCCCGAGTCAGGCGCCGGCCTGGATCTGCAAGACAGCGTTGCGCACCGGCGGTGGCGCCTGGGCTGCTGCCAAGCACCTGAACCGCCTGGAACAGGTCCTGGCGCGGCAGGAGCAGGACCCGCAAGCCTACGTCGAGGGCGTGATGTGTGACACCGATGGTTACGTGGCCTCCGGGATCAGCAGCAACCTGTTCTGGCTGGATGCGGCACAGCAGTTGCACACGCACCCGCTGCAGGGTGTCGGTGTGCAGGGGCGAACCCGCGCACGCATTCTGGCGCTCGCCGAAGCGCAGGGGAAACCGGTGCGCCTGAGTCGGTGGTCGCTGCAGCAGTTCAAGGAGAATGCCGTGGAAGCCCTGTTTTGCAATTCACTCTGGGGCTGTGTGCCAGTGGCGAGCGTGGACACCTGGGAACCCCGGCAACAGACGGTTGCCGGCCCGTTCAATGCCGAGCTGGGGTTCCGATGAAAGGCCTGCTCACCCTGGCTGCAATCGCCGTGCTCCTGATCAGCGCATGGGTGCTCGGCCTGTCCGTCAATCGTCTGGCCGACCCGCTGCTCCTTGCCGAATCCCGCGTATTTGAGGTGCCCCGGGGGCAGACTGCGCAAGGGGTGTTGCACCAGTTTGCGGAGCAGGGGTGGCTGACTGCGGACGTGCCGCCAGCGCCGGTGCTGCAACTGGGCCTGCGGTTGTTCCCGGAATGGTCCCATCTCCGGGCGGGGCACTATCGCGTGTATCCCGGGGATTCGCTGCTTTCCGTTGCGCGGCGGATGCGCGCCGGGGATGTGGCGACGATCGATATCACGCTGATTGAAGGGCTCCGCACCAAGGACCTGCTGCAGTTGCTGCAAAACACCGATGGCATTGTGGATGACCTTGACGGTCACAGCGGCGCGCAATTGATGGCCGAGATCAACCCGGAATGGCCCTATGCCGAGGGTGTGTTCCTGCCGGAAACCTACCGTTTTCCCTGGGGTACTCGCATGAGCCGGGTGTTGCGACAGATGCACCAGGCGCTGGAAGCGACCCTGGAGCAGGCCTGGGCGCTGTGCACACCGGAGCGGTGTGCGCTGAAGACGCGGGAGGAGCTGCTGGTGCTGGCGTCCATCATCGAGAAGGAAACCGGGGTCGCCAGCGAGCGCACCGAGATTTCCGGAGTCTTTCATCGGCGGCTGCGCAAGAAGATGCGCCTGCAGACTGACCCGACCGTGATCTATGGGGTCGGAGATGCCTTCGACGGCAACCTCACGCGCGCCCACTTGCGCACCGATACCCCGTGGAATACCTACACCCGGGGCGGGTTGCCGCCGACGCCGATCTGTCTGCCCGGACGGGATTCCCTGTTTGCTGCCGCGCAGCCAAAAGCGGGCACCAGCCTGTATTTCGTGGCGACCGGGCAGGGGGCTCATGTGTTCTCCGATACGCTGGCCGAGCATCAGCGTGCGGTCCGCAAGTACCAGCTCAAGCGGGGCAAATAGATGGATCAGGGGCGGTTTGTCGTATTCGAAGGCCCGGATGGGGCGGGCAAGTCCACCGCGCTGCAAGAGGTGGCCCTGAAGCTCCAGGCCTGCGGGGCCGATGTGGTGCAGACCCGCGAGCCCGGCGGCAGCCCGGCAGCGGAGGCGATGCGCGAGCTGCTGATGCAGCCGGTTCTCAAGGATGCTGCCGTGATGAGCCAGTTGCTGCTGATTTCTGCAGCGCGGGTTGATCACCTCGACAAGGTCGTGCGCCCGGCGCTGGCCCGCGGAGCCACCGTGCTCTGTGATCGCTACATCGACAGCAGCTATATCTATCAGTGCCGGCTGGGTGGGGTGCCGGTAGCGGCGCTGGACGCTTTGAACACCGTGCTCGACATCACGCCACCCACGCTGCGGCTGTTCTTCGAGCTTCCCGCAGCGGTCGCCATTGCGCGCATGTCCGGCCGGGAAGATCGCAATCGCTTTGATCGGCACGATGAGGCGCGCTGGCTTCAGCTTGCGGAAGCCTACCAATGGCGCTCACGCCAGGAACCGGATACTGTGCGCACGGTTGATGCCGCAGCTTCGCTGGAGGCCGTCGTGCAGCAGTGCTGGGAACACATACATGATTTCAACTGATAGCCGCACCCGACCGGCTTGGCTGGATCCGGCATGGGATCGGCTGCTCGCGATGCGCGAAAAGCCGGCTACCGGCGTGTTACTGGTCTCACCGCAGTCTCACGATGCCCATGACGTGGCCCGGGACTGGGCGCGGCTGGTGCTGTGCGAAAGCACAGCGAAAGGCCGCGATGCCTGCGGGGTCTGCCGCTCCTGTCGCGAGATCGCCGGCGGAACCCACCCTGATCTGATGCAGGTTGCCCGTGTTCCCGAGAAGCGGGATATTGCCGTCGACCAGATTCGGGCCGCCATCGACTGGTCATCCCGCACCGCCCGCGGCCGGCATCGGGTGCTGTACGTGGAATGGGCGGAGGAACTCAATCACAGTGCCTCCAACGCCTTTCTGAAAACCCTGGAGGAACCGGCCCCCGGTCTGGTGATCGTTCTGAGTTGCCAGCGTCTGCACGCCCTGTCTGCCACCATGCGCAGCCGGTGCCAGCGGGTGAACCTGCCGGCACCGCGCAGCGAAGAATTTTCCGCTTATCTGTCCGCACAGGGAATGACGGCCAGTCAGATCCAGGCCGCCACGGCCTTGTTCCCCGGCAACGTCGGCGCCGCTCTCGCGATGTCGGATGCCAGGGTCCAGCGCCTGGCGGCGTGGGAATCCGCATGGCGCAGTGGTGTGGAGCAGGGCGATACGCTGGGCGCGGCGACGGTTTTTGATGACGATGACTGGGTTTCCGCACTGAACTGGATCCAGCGAAAAATGCTCGCCTGGGCACGCGTGCCCGGTGCGGCCGGCGCGCTGGAGCCGGCCTGGAATGCCATCATCCGCATGCGTGCCATGCAGTCGATTGCACTGAACCGGCTGTTACTCGCCGAAGAATTGCTTATGCTGTTGCGAAGCGCCTATCGCTCCCATCCCATCACTGAAGGCCCTGCCGTATGAGTCAGCCCGGAATTCTCACACTGCACATCAAGGAAAAGCAGGCCTTGCAACAGGCCTACATGCCCTTTGTGAGCAACGGAGGGTTGTTCATCCCTACCGCCAAGCGTTATCAGCTGGGGGATGAAGTGTTTATTCTGCTTACGCTGCTTGACGACAGTCAGCGTCTGCCGGTCGCCGCCAAGGTCGTGTGGGTCACACCCAGTGGCGCGCAAAACCAGCGAACGCCCGGTATCGGTGTGCAGTTTTCGACTCAGGACAACGGCGAAACACAGAAGCGCATCGAGACCGCACTGGCCGGAATGGCCGAGCCGCAAAAGCCCACGCACACCATGTAAGACTCAGGTGCCGGGCAGGCCGTCCTTGAGGAACTGCACGCGGTACCCGTTTCGCTCCAGAATGAACGCCGCAACCATGCTGCGGTGGCCGCCATCGCAATACGCGATGTACGGCGTGGATTTGTCCAGCTTGTCGAGCCGGGCGCGCAACATGAACAGCGGAATGTTGATCGCGTCGTCAAGGTGTTGCATGGCGTATTCGTTGGGCATCCGGACATCCAGCCAGCGGGCTTCCTGCGCCTCGACCTGCCGCCGGGCCTCGTTGAAGAGCAGCGGTTTGATCACCGTCCTGGCCAGCAACTCTTTGAAATCGCTTTTTGACAGGCGCATCAGCACCCCGGACTCCAGCATCACCACGGTGGCATTGCGTGGAGCCTCGGAGATCAGTGCATCCTCGCCAAAGCAGGAGCCGGCCTGCAGTTCGGCCACCTTGAGCGGGTGCGGTCGGCCGGGCATGTCGCGAAAGACGCCGCAGCGTCCGCGGGCAATGACGTAAAAGTAGTCACCCGGGTCGTTCTGCTTGATGACAATGTCACCAGGGTTCACGTCGATCTGCTCCATGCGCATGAACATCGCCTGCAGCTTTTCCGGTGCAAGGCTACGGAACAGGCGGTTCTGCAGCATGGCTGCCATCCAGTCACCGTCCGTGTCCTCGCCAAGGTCATCACTGTCGAGTTCGACGACCTTGAAGGTGCCGGTCTGGTCACTGGTAATCAGCACGTCCAGCAAAGCGCTGTCCACCCGCAGCACGCTTGCAGCACCCTTGGCACGGGCGCTTACCGTGCGCGGGATGTGATGATCAATCCGGTGCAGGACATCCGGTGACATCGCGCTGAGCGTTGCGACCACCTGATTGCTGGCGTCCAGCAATTCCAGCTCGCCTTCGATCAGGTAAATGGACTCGCCATCGCGGCTGCCCCTGGCAAAAACGAGATCGCCGGCTGCAATCAGTGACAGGCGGCTGCGTGCATGCAGGCGCCCCAGATTGTGCTCACTCAGCGCGCTGACCGGAACCAGCGTTCGGAATTTGGCAATGTCGATGTTTTCGCCCGTGGCGGTCATGTAGCGGCTCGTCGGGAGGGCTTCAATGAAAGCGCAAGAATACGCGGTGCGCTTTGTTCGTGTACAGATTCGACCCGCTCGCGTTGGCCCGTGCTGGAACACACCCGCTCGCCGTGTTTGACCCCATCAAAATGGATAATTGATTGAACGATCCTATGCCGCGCACCTCACGCAGAAGGGCGATTTCGCTCCTGACCACAGGTGCTTGTGGCCTGCGGCGACTGATGGCCACACGGAATATCAAGTAAAAAAGCCCCGCTAGGCGGGGCTTTTTGTCAGCTGTTGACCTGTGGTGTCGCGATCAGAAACGTAGCTGCAGCGTCAATGTCGCGGTACGTGGCTGGATGAAGGTCGCCCGGTAGTCGCCTTCGCTGCCGCGTGCGTATCCGACGACGGTCTTGTTCAGCAGGTTGGTGACGTTGAGCCGCAGTTCGGGTGCGAGCGAATAGCCATCCCAGGACGATGCCAGCGACATGCCCACGGTGTTGTAGGCGGGCAGGGTGATGGTGCTCTTCAGCCCGTTGGTGGAGCTGCCCTGCTGGGTGGTGTTGATTTCCCCGCGGAGCGTGGCCGGTCCCCAGTAGGTGGTGGATGCCAGACTCAGATAGCCGCTGTAATACGGCGATGCGGGCAGGCGCGTGCCGGGGGGGATCGTGCCATCGGAAGACTCGAATGACACCTGCGTGCGCGCATCCGTGTACGAGGCGCCAGACTGCAGCATCAGCCCCCAGGGCAGGGCGGCGCGCATGCCGATTTCGGCGCCATGGCTGCGTGCTGCACCGACGTTGCCGACATAGACGAAGAGCTCATCCGGTTGTGTGAGCTGGCTGATCTGCAGGTCTGTCCAGTCGATGTAGAACGTGGTCAGGTCGAGTTGCAGTCGCTTGTCCAGCCAGTCGGTTCGCAGACCCAGTTCGTAGTTCCAGAGGTAGTCCGACTTGTAGGTCTTGGGTGCGGTGGACGTTGCCGGAAGGATGTTGATGCCACCATAGCGGAAGCCGCGGGCTGCACTGGTGACCAGTGACATGTTCTCGCGGAATCGCCAGATCAGACCGATTTTCGGGCTGATGCCTTCGTCCTTTGGTGTGGCCTGCGTGCGCTGGATATCCTCGCCTTCGGCCTGGTCGTACATCAGGGCCTCGGATTCCTGCTTGAACAGGCGTGCGCCCATGCTCAGTTCCAGCGTATCGGTCAGCTGCCGGTTCAGGTCGAAAAACACCGCCTGCTCGACCGCATCCGCGCCACCGTAGGAATACAGCGCAGTTGTTTCCTCGTCACCGGTGCCGGGCGCATCGACCGGGCCGGCCGGCGTCGCCGGGTCGGACGGGTTGATGAAGATTTCCAGCTGCTGGTCGGATTGCACCAGATACAGACCCAGGAGGTAATCCCAGCCACCGAAGAGGAAACCACCACTGGTGGGCCGGGAAGAGGTGAGGCGCATTTCCAGCGACGGCTGGGTGGTTTCCGTCTTGATGCTCTGGAACACGGTCTGGCCGCTGTCTTCGAGGTCCAGTGCCTTGGTGGCATCGCCAAAGTAGAAATAGTTCTTGTCGACCTGACTGAGCTGGGTCTTGAGGGATGCCCAGCCCAGGTCGTAGGAAATATCCCCCTTGATGATGCGCAAGCGGCTGTCGGTGTAGTCGCTCATGCGCCGGCTGGCCGTTTCCGGA
>JBFHON010000027.1:0-15520 GCA_041593295.1 Oceanococcaceae bacterium
GAGGTTGCCTTCGGAAACCATCTTCAACCAGTTCGGGATGAAGTTGTGTACCGGGCACTTCCATTCGCAGTAGGGGTTGCCGCACGACAGGCAACGCCCGGCCTGATTCGACGCCCGCTCGGCGGAAAACTGGCCGTAGATTTCGCCGAATTCGAGAATGCGCTCTTCAACCGGTTTCTTGGCAGGATCGTGACGCGGCAGATCCAGGAATTGCAATGCATTTTTTGCCATTACGCGGCCTCACGAATTTGGTCGAACAGGGCATGGATTTCGGTCGCCTTGGCTTTGATCAGCCAGAAGCGGGGCAGGTAGTCGCGGAAGTCTTCGAGGATGTCTTCGGCGCGTTTGCTCCCTGTTTCCTGGAAGTGCTCGCGAACCAGTTGGTAGAGGAAGTGACGGTGCGCTTCCATCGACTCCGAGGCGATGCGATGGATGTCGATCAGTTCGTGGTTGTAGCGGTCCACGAAATGCCGGTCTTCGTCCAGCACATAGGCGAACCCGCCGGTCATCCCGGCGCCGAAGTTGACCCCGGTGGAACCCAGTGAGCAGACCACACCGCCGGTCATGTATTCGCAGCCGTGATCGCCCAGGCCTTCGACCACTGCAGTACAGCCGGAGTTGCGCACGCCAAAGCGTTCGCCGGCCTGGCCTGCGGCGAAGAGCTTGCCGCCCGTGGCGCCATACAGGCAGGTATTGCCGATGATGGCCGCCTCATGGGCGGGGAAACGCGACTGTACCGGTGGGCGGATCACGATCTTGCCGCCGGCCATGCCCTTGCCGACATAGTCGTTGGCGTCACCGTCCAGATGCAGGTGCAGACCACCGGCGTTCCAGACCCCGAAACTCTGCCCGGCGGTGCCCTTGAGGCGCAGCACCAGCGGGTTGTCGCTCATGCCGTTGTTGCCATGCCGCTTGGCGATTTCTCCGGAGAGGCGCGCGCCAATGGACCGATGGATGTTCTTCAGCTCGTAACTGAACTCGCCTCCGCTGCCGGATTCGATGACCGACAGACAGTCGCGAACCATTTCCTCGGCCAGCTCGCCCTTGTCGAAGGGGGCGTTGGAGGGGGTTACGCAGTAGTGCGGTGCATCCAGTGTCAGGCTGGCAGCATTCAGGATCGGCGTGAGGTCCAGGTTGGCCTGCCGCGGGGTCGTGCCTTCGATGACTTCCAGCAGGTCGGTGCGGCCGATCAGCGATTGCAGGTCCGGCACACCCAGGGCAGCCAGCCATTCGCGGGTTTCGGTGGCGACGAAACGGAAGTAGTTCATCACCATTTCGGCTTCGCCGATGAAATGCTGCTTGCGCAGGACTTCATGCTGGGTTGCCACGCCGGTTGCACAGTTGTTCAGGTGGCAGATGCGCAGGTATTTGCAGCCCAGCGCAATCATGGGTGCGGTGCCAAAACCGAAGGACTCGGCACCGAGAATTGCTGCCTTGATGACGTCGAGGCCGGTCTTCATGCCGCCATCGGCCTGGACCCGGACCTTGTCGCGCAGGTTGTTGCGGCGCAGGGTCTCGTGGGTTTCGGCCAGGCCCAGTTCCCACGGCGTTCCGGCATAGCGCACGCTGGTCAGCGGGCTCGCCCCGGTACCGCCGTCGTAACCGGAGATGGTGATCAGGTCCGCATAGGCCTTGGCCACGCCGGCGGCGATGGTGCCGACGCCCGGACCGGAAACCAGCTTGACCGACACCAGTGCATCCGGGTTGACCTGCTTGAGGTCGAAGATGAGCTGGGCCAGGTCTTCAATCGAGTAGATGTCGTGGTGCGGAGGCGGGCTGATCAGCGCAACACCGGGCCGCGAGAAACGCAGCTGTGCGATGTATTCGTTGACCTTGTGGCCGGGAAGCTGACCGCCTTCGCCGGGCTTGGCGCCTTGCGCAACCTTGATCTGCAGCACCTCGGCGTTGACCAGGTAATGCGGGGTGACGCCGAACCGGCCCGAGGCAACCTGCTTGATCTTCGACATCTTTTCGGTGCCGTAGCGGGCCTTGTCTTCGCCGCCTTCACCGGAGTTCGAGCGCCCACCCAGGCGGTTCATGGCCGTGGCCAGTGCCTCATGCGCTTCCGGCGACAGCGCGCCAAGGCTCATGCCGGCCGAGTCGAAACGCTTGAAGATGCCTTCGATCGGTTCGACGGCATCCAGGCTGATGCCGGTTTGCGGTTTGAGACGCAGCATGTCGCGCAGTGACGACACCGGGCGCGTGTTGACCAGGTCGGCATAGACCTTGTAATCGGCATAGTCGCCACTGCGCACCGCGGTGTGCAGGGTCTGGATGATGTCCGGGTTGTAGGCGTGGTACTCGCCGCCTTCAACGTACTTGTACAGGCCGCCCTGATCGATGGTCTTGCGCGGGTTCCAGGCCAGTTTGGCCAGAATCCGTGCGTCGGTTTCGAAGTCGACGAAGCGGGTGCCCTTGATGCGGGAAACCGTGCCGCGGAAGCACAGGTCCACGACCTCCGGGTCGAGACCCACCGCTTCGAACAGCTGGGCGCCGCGGTAGCTCGCGACGGTGGAAATGCCCATTTTGGACATGATCTTGTACAGGCCCTTGTTGATCCCCTTGCGGTAGGCGCGGGTCAGTGCCGAGGGGTCCTGCTGGCGGATTTCGCCGGTGCGGACCATGTCCGCAAGGCTTTCATAGGCAAGGTACGGGTATACGCAGGAAGCGCCGTAGCCGATCAGGCAGGCGAACTGGTGGGAGTCGCGGGCGGTTGCCGTTTCAACGACCAGGTTGCAGTCGCAGCGCAGGCCGGCTTCAACCAGCCGATGCTGTACTGCACCGGTGGCCAGCAGGGCATGAACGGGGAGGGTGTCGCGGGACACGGCGCGGTCACTCAGGACCAGCACGACCTTGCCGCTGCGTACGGCAGCCTCTGCCTTGTCACAGATCGCGACGATGGCGTCCTTGAGACTGGTGTCTGCAGGGTAGTTGAGGTCGATGACCTCATGCGCGTACTTGGGGTCGTCCAGCGCCAGCAGGCGGCGGAACTTGCCTTCCGAGAGCACCGGGGAGTCCACCAGCAGGCGGGCGGCGCGTTCCGGCGTTTCGTCGAACACCGACTGCTCCGCACCCAGGCAGCATTCCAGCGACATCACGATCTGTTCCCGCAGCGGGTCAATCGGCGGGTTGGTGACCTGCGCGAAGACCTGGCGGAAGTAGTCGTAGGGGCTGCGAACCTTCTGCGACAGGACCGAGAACGGGGTGTCATCCCCCATGGAACCCACCGCTTCCATGCCGGCCTCGGCCAGCACGCGCAGCACCTGGTCGCGTTCCTCGAAGCTGATCTGGAACAGTTTCTGGTAGATGTTCAGTGTCGACGGCGCAAAGGTCGGCCCTTCTTCGGCGTGTTCGTCGAAGCGGGATTCCAGGCGGCGGACGTTGTGCTTGAGCCACTGCTTGTAGGGGTGACGCCGCGACAGGCGCTTGTCGATCTCGTCGCTGGTGATGATTTCACCACGGACGGTATCGACGGCCATCATCTGACTGGGGCCCAGTTTGCCCTTGGAAACCACCTGTTCGGGGCGATAATCCCAGACGCCGACCTCGGATGCGAGGGTGACGTGGTCATCATCCGTGACCACCCAGCGTGCCGGGCGCAGGCCGTTGCGGTCGGTGGAGCAGGCGGCGTAGCGACCATCGGTGAACACGATGCCGGCGGGGCCATCCCAGGGTTCCATGTGCATCGAGTTGTACTCGAAGTAGGCACGCTGGTCGGCATCCATCTGTTCGATGTTCTGCCAGGCCGGCGGGATCATCATGCGCATGGCGGCGAATACATCCAGGCCACCGGCGAGCAGCACTTCGAGCATGTTGTCGAGGCTTTGCGAATCCGAGCCTTCCATCGTGACCAGCGGCTTGATGGCTTCGATGTTTTCGATCTGGCCGTGGGCAAACTTGCCTGCGCGAGCCGTGGCCCAGTAGCGATTACCCTTGATCGTGTTGATCTCGCCGTTGTGGGCAAGAAAACGGAAGGGTTGGGCCAGGCGCCACTGCGGCAGCGTGTTGGTCGAGAAGCGCTGGTGGAACACGGCCATGCTCGACGCCAGTGTCGGGTCGGCAAGGTCCAGATAGAACTTCGGCAGGGCGGCCGGCATTACCAGCCCCTTGTAGAGGATCACCCGGGCAGACAGCGAGCAGACGTAAAACGCCGTGTCGACGTCGGCTAGCGCCTTTTCTGCCGCACGGCGAGCCAGGAACAGCTTGCGTTCGAAGTCGAACACATCCCGGCTGCTGCCGGATTTGACGAACAGTTGCTCGATGGTCGGCAGCATCGCCAGCGCCTGCTCACCGCACACCGAGGTGTCGGTCGGAACGACGCGCCAGCCGGCCACTTCCAGGCCCTGGGCCTTCAGTGCGGCATTGACCGTCTCGCGTGACTTTGCGGCGATCTCCGGGTCCGTACTCAGGAACACGTTGCCGATCGCGTAATTCTCGCCCAGTTGCCAGCCATTGTCGGCAGCAATCTGGCGCAGGAAACGGTCCGGCTTCTTCATCAGGATGCCGCAGCCATCTCCGGACTTGCCGTCCGCAGCGACCGCGCCACGGTGGGTCAGCCGGGCCAGAGCGTCAATGGCGGTTTTCACCAGCCAGTGGCTAGGCTTGTTGTGGATATGGGCGATGAGGCCAAATCCGCAGCTGTCACGTTCGAATTCGGGGCGGTAGAGGGTGTTGTGTTCCATATTTCACCTTCCTCGGTTGCGCACATGGCCCTGCCGTTGGTGTAGCACACCGCGGGCCAATTTCGCTATTGGAGGGAGCAGCAAGACATCCGGATGGCCCCGGGGGGCCGAGCAAAGTGCGGCGGATTACTCTGTCGCCGAGCCGGCTGAGTATAGCAGGGGCATCAAATTTTTCGCCGTAGGCCCCGACTATCACGCCCTGCGGGTGTTTCAGAGGCGACGCGGGTTGAACAATCGCTCATGTTCGTCGATGGCGTAGCGGTCGGTCATTCCGGCGAGGTAATCGGCTACGGCACGGTGCAGGCCGAAACGCTCCGCAGCGGCGGCCTGATCGGGGCGAAGCAGTTGCGGGTTTTCCGTATATATAAGGAATATGTCACGCAGCACGCCCTGTGCCTTGATGGTGGAGCGCAGGACGCGGTGATGGTTGTACAGGTGCTGGTGCAGGTATTTCTTCAGCGCACGCGACTCCGCTGCAGCGGTTTCGGAGTAGGCGATGACCGGAGCCTTGGCGTTGCGGATGTCATCCACGGTCTGCGGCTGCAGCTCCCGCAGGCGTTTTTCTGACTCGGCGGTGAGGTCGACGACCAGCGTGTTGATGATGCGCCGGATCACTTCATGGCGGAGCTGACGGTGGGGCAGGTCGCCATAAGTCTTGCGGGCCTCGCGTTCATGGCGGCCGAACAATTCGATGTCGCACAGGGCATCCCAGTCCAGCAGTCCGGCACGCAGGCCGTCATCAATGTCGTGATTGTTGTACGCGATTTCATCGGCCAGGTTGGCCAGCTGGGCTTCGGCACCCGGGAAGCTGCGGTTCAGGAAGCGTTGGCCAACCGCCCCCAGCTCGCGGGCATTCGACCGGGAACAGTGCTTGAGTATGCCCTCGCGCGCCTCGAAGGTGAGGTTGAGGCCATGGAAGCTGGCGTACTTGTGCTCCAGTTCATCGACCACACGCAGGCTTTGCAGGTTGTGCTCAAACCCGCCGTGCTCCTGCATGCAGCGGTTCAGCACTTCCTGGCCGGCGTGACCAAAGGGGGTGTGCCCGAGGTCGTGGGCGAGTGCGATGGTTTCGGTCAGGTCCTCGTTGAGCCGAAGGTTGCGTGCAATCGTACGGCCGATCTGGGCGACTTCCAGCGAGTGGGTGAGCCGGGTCCGGAACAGGTCACCTTCATGGTTGATGAAGACCTGTGTCTTGTACACCAGTCGGCGAAACGCCGAGGAGTGCACGATTCGGTCACGATCGCGCTGGAATTCGGTGCGGCGCTCCGGTGCCGGTTCGGGGTGCACACGTCCCCGCGTTTCTGCAGGGTCACAGGCGTAGCTATTCAGCGTTGTCATCCCGCTATGTTAGTACGTGCGCGCCCGGTCCCGGGTTTCGAGACTCTTGTTTATCAATGGCTTGCAAGGAAAGTGAGAAAAAACATCATGCTATGTCGGCTTTTTGCATCGGGTGATTGCAATCCAGAAGATCGATATTCCAGAAATCGGATGCAAACTTGCGTGGGACTCCCGGGGCTTGCCTGGGGTATGCGGCAGGCCTTGCTGGCGGGTGTTGTCAGCTTCGTTCTGGTGACAGATGTCCGGGAAATTGACGCGGTTGAAAAAAGGGGGCTAGTCTTCGGACTACACCGGCGATTGAGACGTCGCCGGGTACATAGGGTTCTGAGGAAAATTCAATAATTACTCCTGGAGGAGAAAAATTAATGCTCAAGCATGAAAACGATCCGCGCGATCGCTTGACGTTGAATCCGCTCTACGCCGCAGTCGCAGCCGTTGTTGGTACGACCTTCATTCCCACCGCCGCCCTGGCGCAGGAAGAAGAAGCAACCGCGACGGAAAGTGAAGACGCTGTTGATCTGACCAAGATTCAGGTCACCGGTTCCCGTCTGACGCGGGCAGCGATTGAGGGGGCCCTGCCGGTCTCCGTCATCAATCGTGCGGATATTGAAACAAGTGGTTTCAGCTCGGTTGGCGAATTGCTTCGCAACACAACTTTCAACTCGCAAGGGGCGTTCCGGGCTCAGTCTGGCAGTTCCGCGCAGTCGCTGGTTGCTGTTGACCTGCGCGGCCTGGGTTCGGAACGGACGCTGGTGCTCATCGATGGCCGTCGTGCACCGAAAGCTCCATTCGCACCCACGGCGCAGGATCTCAACGCGGTCCCGATTGCAGCCGTTGAGCGCATTGAAATCCTCAAGGATGGCGCTTCCGCAATTTACGGCTCTGACGCCATTGGTGGCGTGATCAACATCATCACCCGCAAGGATTTCGAAGGCGTCGAAATCAGCTACCAGAGCCAGGGTACTGACCTCAAGGGTGGTGACGTCGAAAGTGGGTCAGTCTCCATCGGCAACAACAGCGACCGGGGTAATGCCGTTTTTGGTGCGTCGTTCTTCCGCCGCAACATTATTTTTGCCCGCGATGCGCTGTTCAGCACGCCGGGTGCCAGCTTCTTCTCCAACAACCTGATCTTCGGTGTGGATGAGGATGGAGACGGTGCTACAGACGGTTATACCTACGAACCTGTTCCTGGCGGTTGCCCGAACTCGAACCCCGATTTCTACATCACGCCTTCCGGGCTGTGCGGGTTCGACTTCAATCAGGTTGCCGCTGACGAGGCGGAAACCGGTAACCAGGGCATCTTTGCCATCGGGACCTACAACATCAATGACGACTGGCAGGTCCGTATTGATGGCAGCATCAACCGGGCAACCTCCTTTGGTCGCTATGCACCGTCGTTGAACGACGTGGCGTTGACCGTCCCGCTGGACAATGCTTACCTGGATCTGGAGTCCGCAGGTTACGACACCGATACCATCACGACACCGGTGTACCTGTACCACCGTTTCGCTGCGCTGGGTAACCGCAACACCGACACTGATGCCAATGTGTACGACATCAGCGGTGTGTTCTCCGGCACCCTGGGTTCGGCAAGCATCAATGTCGGTGCGCGCTACAACCTTTACAAGTTCTACGAAACGGGACGTAACTTCGTGGTGCTGCCCATCGTGCAGTCCTACCTGGACAACGACACTTACGACTTCACCGAGCCCGGCAACAACGATGATGCGGTGCTGAACTCGATGAAGGCCACCATTGGTCGCGTATCCACCTGGAAGACCCGCGAAGCCTTTGGTGACGTGAGCATGCCCATGTTCGGAATGACCGGTGGCGACGCAATGGTCAACTTTGGCTTCGAATACCGCGAAGCCGAGTTCAGCGACCAGTACGATTCGTTGTCCGAAGGCGGGGCGATCGGTGGTTCAGCTGGTAACTCTGCCGGTATCAACCGTGACGTGACGGCCTTCTTTGCCGAAGCCCTGTTCCCGGTGCTGGATAACCTGGAAGTGACAGCTGCGGTTCGCTACGACGATTACTCCGATTACGGCAGTGATACCTCGCCCAAGCTGAGTGTGCGCTACCAGCCGATCGATCCGCTCACGATTCGGGCCTCTTACGGCCAGGGTTTCCGGGCTCCGTCACTGGACTTGATCAGTCAGAAGCCCGCCTTCTCGGCCGAATCGATCACCAATGACCAGCCGACTTGTGAGTTCTTCGCCTACACCTGGGATCCGACCTCCAATGTCTGTCGGAACGCAGATGGTGACGTGCAGTCGATTCAGATCAATGCAACATCAATCTCCAACCCGGATCTGGCCTCGGAGCAGTCTGACCAGTACTCCCTTGGTTTTGCCTACGATGTGGCGTCGTTCTTCGACTTTTCGCTTGATTACTACAACATCGAAGTTACCGACGTTATTGATCAGTTCCAGCCCGAGGAAATCCTCGACGCGATTCGGATTGGTGACCCGGTACCCGAGGCGTTTGTCATCACCCGCGGGAACAACAACGACCCGAACGGTCGGATCGTTGGCCTGATCTTCGGCTTTGACAACTCCAGCAAGCTGGAGACCGATGGTCTGGATTTCGAGGCAAACCTGCGGTTCAACCTGGGCAGCTACGGCAACATCACCTCCCAGGCACGGTATGTTCATATCCTGAACTACTCCTTTGATGGCGGTCGCAACGAAGTCGGTGATCCGGGTGTTCCCGAGTACCGTGCAACAGCGTCCACCACCTGGAACGTCTGGGATATCTCAGCCGGTTGGAACATGAACATCATTGGTGATCAGGCTGAATCGGTCGGTGAGAACGCGGATGGTTCCGTGACCCGGAGTGGGCACACCCCGACCTACGTGACGCACGACCTGCAACTGTCGTACTTCACGCCCTGGAAAGGTCAGTTGTCCATCGGTGCGATCAACGTGCTGAACAAGAAACCGGACGAGCGTTCCGGTGGTGCTGACCCGAACGGCCGTCCGTTCAACTACTACCTCTACGATCAGTACGGCACGCAGCCTTACATTCGTTACACGCAACGCTTCTGAAGCCATTGAGTGACAGAATGCTGAGAGCCCCTTCGGGGGCTCTCTTTTTTTGTGCAGTGCTCAGGGAGCTTCCTGTTAGTTATGAATTCACCGCTTTCCTCCGGTAGCGCTGCGCGGCCGGATCGGGTGGGGGCCTGGAGCCGCTACTGGGCAACGGGTGCCCGGCATGCATGTGCCAGTTCCTTTGCCGGGCATTACGGCGATAACACGGCTGATTTCTGGCGTCAGCGTTTCACCGGCATGCAGCAGGCCGAGACGCTGCTGGAACTGGGTTGTGGAAACGGTTCGTTGATACGTTTCCTGGCGGAACAGGACGGAGAGCAACTGCCTGAAAGCATTGCCGCAGTCGATGCAGCGCAGATCGACCAGGCCTGGGTTGCGACCCTGCCGGTGGCGATACAGCAGCGACTGTCTGTGTACCCATCGACCTCAGCAGAATCGTTGCCATTTCCTGATAAATCGATTTCGCATGTCTGCAGTCAGTATGCGATTGAATACTTTGCGACGGAATCTCTGTGGCAGGAGTTGCAGCGGGTGCTCCGCCCGCAGGCACGCCTGTCCGTGATCTGTCATCACGCCGGGTCGCTGCTGTGTGAGGTAGCCCGCAGCGAAAGCTCGCATTGCGAGTGGCTGCTCGCCACGGGCTGCGTGCTTGACCGCGCGGAAGCCTTGCTCCCCATTTTCTTCGAGTTGGCCACACACGGTGCTGCGCATTTGAATCAGAATCCCCAGGCGAAAGAGCGCCGGGAACAGTTCAACCATGTGCTCATGGCGCTGGAAGAGCGTGCGCGCTCGCACCCGCACAGCGACGTTCTGCATGATGTGGCACAACAGGTGATGCGGGTGCTGAATATGGCATCGGTTGCCGGAAACCGCGACCGGGCCAGTGATGCTCTGAGGCTTTTAAGGGCTGTGGTGCAGGACAGCCTGCTGAGGGCAAACGAATTGATTGCCTGTGCGTTATCCGGCGATGACGTGCAGGCCTGGACGGAAAGATTGCAAATGATCGGCATGCAGAAGGTTGCATTTGCCGAACTGCATGAACACTCTCAACTTTTCGGCTGGAAACTCGTTGCCAGCTGATCTCGGCTCGACCAAAAAAGACATGCAACATACAGAAACCCTTGCGCCCGCGGCTCGCCTGCAGGATGCGTCTGCCGCCTTTCAGGCCGGTCGTCTGGATCAGGCCTTCAGCGCCTTCTCGCAACTGTGTCACGACCCCGTGGTGGGTATTGATGCCTATCGCGGAATGGCGGCGGTCAGCTGGCGGCGCGGGCAGCGGTCGTCCGCACTGGAGTACCTGCAGCAGGCGCTAACGATCAATGCGGATAGTGTCGATGTGCGGGCAGATTTAGCTCTGATGCTGATGCTTGCGGGGCAGCGCGAGCAGGCGCTACCGCACTGGGAGCGGGTCATTGAATTCCGCCCCAGCGATGCCGATGTCTGGCACAACTACGCCAAATTGCTCGGTGATTTGGGCCGGCTCGAGCCTTCGCGCGCGGCCTTTGAGCGATCGCTGTCGCTGAAACCCGGTCGGATTATGACGCTGATGGCGTATGCCAAGATGCTGGCTCAGTGCGGCGACACGGCGGCCTCTGAGGGCATGTGGAACCGGGTCATCGGTTTGCAGCCTTCGGCGATGGACGGTTATCAGGGTCTGGCCCAGGTGCAGTTCGAGCAGGGTCACCTGGACCGGGCCATCGAGACCTATCGTCTTGGTGTTCAGGCGGTACCGGACTCCGCTGATCTGCAGATGGGACTGGCCCAGATGCTGGAGGATACCGGTGACCGCGATGGTGCCGAGGTGGCCTTCCGTCGTGCGCTTGAGCTGCGCCCGGGCTGGGCCCTGGCGATGGAAGGATTGCTGACACTGATTCGCGGAAAGGCCGAAACACCGTTGCTTGAGCAGGCCCAGGCTATCGTGAACGACCCGGGACGGCCGCCACAGGATCGTGCCAATGTGGGTTTTGGTCTGGGCAAGGCGCTCGACGCGCTGGATCGCAGGGCCGAGGCATTCCAGGCGTGGCGTGTCGCCAATGCAGCTCGCCGGACGCAGGTGGGCGCCTACAACCGGGAACGTTTGACCCGTCGGGTTGACCGTACCATTCAGGCCTTCAGTCCGGAGCTCGTCCAGCGTCTGGCGGGGCTGGGCAGTCCGGATGACCGTCCAGTATTCGTTCTCGGCATGCCGCGCAGCGGGACCTCGCTGGTGGAGCAGATTATCTCGGCGCACCCTGAAGCGGAGGGCTATGGTGAGTTACGCGAGATCTCGCAGATCGCGGCCCAGATGACGGCGCGCACTGGCTCCATTCAGCGCTGGCCGGAGGTTGTCGCTGCAGTAGACGAAGATGTACTACGCCAGGCTGCTGCGGACTACGTGCAACTGGTGGGCAAGCGGCAGCCGCTTACTGCAAAACGCTTTGTTGACAAGGCACCTCTGAATTTCTTTCATGTGGGGCTGATTGCGCTGCTGTTCCCAAACGCGCGGATCGTCTGGTGCCGGCGTGACCCGCGGGATGTCTGCATGTCGATCTATGGGGAAAACTTTGCCCTGGAGCAGAGCTTTGCGATCGAACTGGTGGACCTTGGGTTTTTCTACCGCGAGTACATGCGTCTTATGCGGCACTGGCAGCAGTGTTTGCCAGGGCGGATCTACGAATGCGTTTACGAAGAACTGGTTGCCGACCCAGAGGCGCAGGCGCGTCGACTGATTGATGCGGTTGGGTTGCCGTGGGACGATGTCTGCCTCAAGTTTTATGAACAGGATCGGCCTGTACTGACCCCGAGCCGGTGGCAGGTGAGGCAGCCCATGTACAGCAAGTCGGTGGGTCGCTGGAAGCGGTATGAGGCATGGCTGGGGCCACTGGTGGAGCAACTGGGAGACGAAGTCACCTGACGGGGCGGCTGGCCTGAAGGGGCAGCCATTCGGCATTGGTGTATTCAGGTGGCTCCGGCAGCGGCATTCCCGGCCGAAATGGCGTCGCCGGTTTCTGCGTAGCGCCGTTGCCAGTTGTCGTAGGTGCGCATGTCACCGTGTTTCCACGGGTGAAAGCCCGGCTTGAAGTAGGCGGCGAAATGCGGGATCAGGCGGATGAACACGCCGTGCGGGCCATACAGCCACCACAACCCGCGAAGCCAGGTCTTTCCTTTGTCGGGAATGGCATCCACCTTGAACATGTGCCGCATGATGGCAAAGGTGTGTAAGGGGAAGGTGATGGCGACCTGCAGCATCGAGAGGGTTCGCGTGAAATAGCCGCCGCGCGCCACTTTCTGGAAAACATCGAAGGCCACGGATTTGTGTTCGATTTCTTCGATGGCATGCCAGGCGAAAACGGCACGCATGCGCTCATCGGCGTTGCGCATGACACCACTGTCAAAAAAGCTGTGCGCCATCAGGGCGGTGACGTGTTCGGCAGCAGCGGTCTGGCCCAGGGTATAAACCCGGGGCAGGTGCTTGCGCAGGATGCCGAACATGATCCGGTGTTGCTTGCCGATGATCCTGTCGACATTGATGCCCTGACGTTTCAGGCGGTCGTTGTACTGGGTGTGGACCTGGCCATGCTGGCCCTCCTGGTAGATGAATTCCTTGACCTGTTGCTGCAGTTCCGGGTCGCGGATCTGGTCCTTGTAATCACGAACGCAGGCGATGAAAAAGCGCTCGCCATCCGGGAACAGGCAGGAAAGCGCATCGAAGAAGCGGCTCTTGAAAGGGTCGTTGTCCAGCCAGTACCTGGGGATGTCGCCGTCGAGCCCGAAGTCCGGCCCCTTGCGCGGCTGGATCGTCGGTGCACCGCTGGCCGAGGAGTAAACACTGTCAGATGGGGTGGGGGCGGACGATGTGCGCATGAGATCAAGCTGCTGAAGTCGATTTCTGCACCCTAAGTCCAATCCTGACACTTGTCCATAAAAAAGCCCCGCCGGTCGGGCGGGGCTTTTCGGTGTCGCGTATTCCGGTGTCAGCCCGGAGGTGCGCCGTGTTACTTCTTGACAGCTTCTGGCAGCACGTTCAGCAGCAGGTTGGGTGTGCCGGCGTTGGTCGGGTTCAGCGCGATCTTGCCTGGTGTGGCATTGCTGATCAGGGCGCTGGAGACCGCAGCGGCGTCCAGTGTCGGTGTTTCGCCGAGGATCAGGGCCGCGGCGCCGGCAACATGCGGAGATGCCATGGAGGTGCCGCTCATCGTGGTCGATCCGGTGTTGTTCGAGTAGTCGGCAGAGGTGATGTTGCTGCCCGGAGCGATGATGTCGACACAGGTGCCATGGTTGCTGAAGCTGGACTCGTTGTCGGCGCTGTCCGAAGACGCCACCGTGACGGCTGCAGGGGCGCGAGCCGGTGAGGTGGAGCAGGCATCGGTGTTGTCGTTGCCGGCGGCTACAACGGCCAGGATATTGGCGTCGAACAGAGCCTGAATCGCGGCATCCTCGGCATCGGAGGCACCGCCACCGAGGCTCATGTTGACCACGGCCGGGTACTGGGCGTTTTCAGCAACCCACTCCATGCCGGCGATGACGCCGGAGCCCGAACCCGAGCCACCGCAGTTCAGCACCCGCACGGCGTGCACGGTGGATTGTTTGGCAACGCCGTAGGTGGTGCCGGATGTGGTGCCGGCGACGTGCGTGCCGTGGCCGTTGCAGTCTTCCCAGGCATTCGGGTCGACTTCACCCAGGCCCAGGATTCCCAGCACATCCAGTGGCAGCAGGCCACCCAGACCCAGCGGGCCGTCGCTGATGAAGTTCTGTCCGTTGCCGACGCGACCGGTGAACTCGGTGTGGTCCGGGTTGATGCCGGTATCGATCACGTAGACATGCACGCCCGCACCGGCCTGGCCCGGGTAGGCGAACTCGCCATCAACGGGAATGTCGGTTTCGTCGCTGCGATCCAGGCCCCAGGTCGGGCTGGGCTGTACGCCGCCAACCGTGATGACACGGTCTTTTTCAATGGCGGTGACCAGCGGGTTGCGGGATAGCAGCTCCGCTTGCGCCGGGGTCAGCGGGGCGGCAAAGCCCTTGAGCACCGTGTCGTATTCGAAGACGGCCGAGTCGACGCCAACGAGGCCGAGAACAGCACCTGTCAGCTGGCTGATGCCCTGTGTGGCCACGGCGACCGCGTCGAGTTGCACGATGTACATCTCGGGTTTGACGGTCTGGGAGAAAAGGCCCGCATGGGCAACGCTCGAAAACAGAAGGCTGCCAGCAGCCAAGCGCGTAATCAGATTCATGCTCACATTCCTATTGTGTTGTAAAAACACCACTCTCCATGGTGCAAAAAGCCTGCGATACAGGCTGGTCCTCGTAGACGGACCTACTGTAGGTGGCGCCGCGATCGACGCGTGTAGGTGCTAACGGGGTAGGCTGTAGTGATTTCACTACATGCGCGGCATAATGCAGGCCGGGCAAGCACAGGGAGCCAGGGGAATGCCGGAACTAATTCGCTTGATGAGCGTGGACGATCACCGTCTGATCCATCGGGCCATTGCGCAGATGGTGCGTGCGACCCCGGACATGCAGATTGTCGGTGAGGCCAACAGCGGAGAAGAGGCGCTGGAGTTCATCGACGCCCTGCAGCCCCATGTGGTGCTGATGGATCTGGACATGCCCGGCATGGGCGGGTTGGCCGCCACCGAGATGATCCGGCAGAAATTTCCGCACGTGCGGGTGATCGTGGTGTCGGGGAATGTGCAGGAACCCTACCCGTCGCGGGCACTGGCAGCGGGCGCGCGCGGCTTCGTGTCCAAGGAATCGGACGAGGCCGAGATGGAACGGGCCATCCGCCTGGTCATGGCCGGGCGTCGCTATATCACCGCCGAGGTCGCCGGCAACATGGCCGAGTGTCTGGGTAATGTCGAGTCACCATTTGCGCGGCTCTCCGTGCGGGAACTCGATGTCGCGCTGAAGATTGTCTCCGGCCATACCACGCAGGAAATCGGCAGCCTGCTGGAGATTCATACCAATACGGTCAGCAGCTTCCGGCGGCGCATCTTCGACAAGCTCGAGGTGCGCAATGATGTCGAACTCACGCTGGCGGCCTTCCGCTACGGGCTGGTCAGCGAAGGGCTGAATCCGGCGGATACGCCGGACTGACGATGCTTGGCGCAATTTCGTTATGGTGATGCTTTTCTACGGGGACAACGATTGATGAAAGCGCTGTTGTGCAAGGAACTGGGGCCTGCGGATACGCTGGTCGTGGAGGAGGTACCGGCCGAACCCATCAGCCCGCATGCGGCGCGGGTGCGGGTGACCGCTGCGGGGGTGAACTTCCCCGATACCCTGGTGATCGAGGGCAAGTACCAGTTCAAGCCTCAGCCGCCTTTCTCTCCCGGGGCCGAAATGGCCGGTGTCGTGACCGAAATCGGCGACAAGGTGACCAACGTTGCGGTCGGGGACCGGGTAATGGCGGTGCTTTCTCACGGCTGCTACCGCGAGGAGCTGGTCACGCCTGCCGCGGGGCTGTTGCCC
>JBFHON010000028.1:0-15286 GCA_041593295.1 Oceanococcaceae bacterium
ACCAGTCGTGGATCGTGCTGGAGTTGCACGCGCCGCAGCCGACACGGCTGATGTTGCAGGGACGCATGCATGGACACCGGGCCTGGGACCGGGCGTACTGGGGCACGATTGCTGTGGAGCGGGAACTGGTGGGCCGCAACCCTGACGGGTTCGGGGTCGGAGTGCGCGGTGGTGGCCAGGGCACCAGCATGACGGCGACCCCACTGGGGTTGCAGGGTTTTGACGTTATCGGCCCGGCGCTGGATCGTACCGAACTGGAAGGGACGACGCTGACGGCTTTCGGGCAGCACGGCGTTGTGCAGGGTTATGTGCGTTACATCGTGGCTCTGAACCAGGATGACCCCTGGCTCAGCCTGGGCGTCTGGGCCGATCAGCCGATCACCATGCTGCAAACCCAGGGGAAAGACAACGTGCGCTGGACGGAGGCGAACAGCGGCGCTGACGACGCGATCGTGACCCCGCTGGTGTCGCAGGTTGGCGAGCGGTCGCTGCACATCAATCTGGGTGCAGGCTTTCGTGGGAGCTTCATCCCCGGAAACGCCAGTGACGCCAGTGTCTGGCGCCCGGATGGCAGTGAGGCCCCGTTGCACTCTTCCTGTGAGTGCATCACCTTCCGACCGGCAAAGTACATGGGCTACACCGAAGATGCGGTAGCCGGGACCTGGCGTTTTGATCTGGGTGAGTCGCTGTCCGGCCCGTACCGCAGCCCCTATCTGGTCGGCGTGCGCGTGCAATACCCCGGTTTGTTCTAACTCCGTATCGCAGGCACGGCCGCCACCTGGTCGTGCCTGCGGCAATATCCGCGCGAGGGTCTGTTCACGAGCCTGTCATGTGCGGGGCCGAAAATGTCGGGTTAATGATTGCCCGGTCTGGCGGGCGCGCGCTGGAGTCTGCCTGTGAATGTCTTGTATCGTGGCCCCGTGCTGGGCGCGGCCCTTCTGTCTTCGTTGACCGCCTGCACCGGCACACAGCCGGGGTTCGATGTTGCCGCCGGCGGGGTGGAGGCCTGTGCGGCGCCGTTGTCCTGGCCACACCTGCTCGGGTCCCTGCATGAGCACAGCGGCTACTCGGACGGGACGCTGGGAACCACGCCGGGGGACTATTTCGCCGCCGGGGCCGCGCAGGGCCTGGACTTCATGGGCGGGTCCGACCACTCGGACAATGCCCGTCTGCCGATTACTGCGGATGCGGACTGCGTTTCCGCCGATGTGCTGCAGTGCATCCAGCTGCCACCCGAGGGGCTGCTCAAGTGGGAGGCTACGGCTGACCTGGCCGAGGCGGCTTCCACGGACACGTTCACGGCCTTTCGCGGGTTCGAGTGGACATCGGATCGTTTCGGGCACATCAATGTGTTCTTTTCGACCTACGACCTGAATGCCAAGACATCGACGGGTTATCTGCTGTCGATGGCGGACTTCTGGTTCTGGTTTACCGCCCCTCTGGCTCTGCTGGGAGGTGAGGACGGCGTGGCGGTCTTCAATCACCCGGGGCGCGAAGATGCACTGCATACCGCCTGCGAAAGCCTGGGGCCATTGGCGGGCAGCTGCGGGAGCGTCTACAACGGCGACCCGGCCTATGCCTGGAACGACCTCGAATACCGGGCGGAAGCCGCCCCGCGCATTGTGGGGATCGAGATGTACGGCAAGGCCAGTGACTATTACGACGGCGAAAACGGGGCGCCGGCCGGCGGTTGGTATGCCCATGCCCTGGACCAGGGCTGGCACCTGGCCCCGGTCGGGGCCGAAGACGAGCACGGTGTGCAGTGGGGGCAGCCGCAACGGGCGAAGACCGTGTTCATCGCCGAAAGCCATGCCCGTGAGGCGCTGAAAGAGGCCATGCTGGCTCGGCGATTTTATGCGCTGGCACATGCGTATGGCGATGTGCGGGTGCGCTTTCATGCCGGAGATGAGGCTGGTGAATGGCCCATGGGCAGCCGCCTGACGCGGCCGGAAGGAGCACAGCTCAAGCTGTCGGTCGCGGTCGAGGGGGTGGACACGCCACGCATCGAACTGATCGGGCCGACGGGCGCCGTGCTGCACTCGGTCGATGCCTCCCGCATGGACCATGGCCTTCTTGTCGACACGCCGGAGGAAGGCTGGGTCTTTGCCCGTGTTCGTGACCTTGGCGATGCCGATGCGGATGGCAAGGACAACGAAGTGGTCGCGGTGACCGCGCCGATCTGGTATCGCTCGGGTGAGTCGGCCAGCCGCTGTGGCGCCGGGGCCTTTGCTGCAGCGTCGCTGGTGCCGGAGTAGATAGCGGGATCCGACCGGGGGGAGCTTAAGCTCCGGGCCGGGTGCCGAAGCCGCTAGCCGTAACGCCGCTGGTGGCGTGCGAGCAGGCTTTCAACCCGGTTCAGCGCCTGCGCAACCCGTGTCATTGGCGGGCGGCTTCCAGGGTCGGTCAGGGCATGGGTATGGGCGGCGCACAGGTGGCGCACATCGGCCCAGTCGGTAATCAGCGCTTTGGCCCAGGCACGGAACTCTGCGGCCGCACCGGGGCGCTTTTCCAGGACCTGGGCCAGTGTGGGGTGAAAGGCCAGCCGGCCGGCCTGACTCAGGCGCTGGAGCGGGCCGGGCAGGCGCATGTAGATGAGCGTGTCGTCCACATGCAGCGTTGCCGAGGCCCGGTGGCGCACCAGCACCGAGGAAAAATGCAGGTTGGGGTTCGGTGACACGAAGTCCACGCCACGGGGGACGCTGAAATCCAGTTCCGGAGCAAACAGCTGATGCAGTGCCGGGCTTTCGGTGGTTTCGGGTTCCCAGGGCAGGTCCGCAAAGCGTTCATGATGCCGCCGGGTGCCATACAGCCGCGCCTCGGGGAAGGTCCGGTGCATGGCTTCCACGTGCACGGTATGGAAGGGGTGCAGATTCAGGATTGCGTCGATCAGTTTGCCGTCTTCGGTGATGCGATTGATCCGGCTGCGTGTCGTACTGTCCAGGCGCAGTGAATCGAGCAGCACGAAGCGGCCGCTTGCCAGTTGGACCAGCGAGGCCTGGGTGCCGATGTTCAGCACGCCGCCGATGCGGAAGCTGCCCCGGATGTTCCAGAAGTTCTCGGCGATGCTGAGTATCTGCACGGGGTTGATCCTAGGCGCTGGCGGCTTTCTTGCGCGAGGCCGGTTTGCTGGTCAGCAGTCTGGTCAGTTCTTCCAGGGCCTCGCCGGTATATACCGCCAGCCGCTGCATGTGCGGCAGGCTGTCCCGGCAACCGGTGAAGCCGAAATTCAGCGTGCCGGCGTAGGACAGGCAGGTGATGTTCAGCGCGCCACCATGGGCGATCAGCGACACCGGGTACATGGCTTCGAGCCGGGCGCCATTGAAGTACAGGGGCTCGCGGGGGCCGGGGACATTGGAAATGGTGATGTTGAACACCGGGCGGGCGCGTCCGCCGACGCCGCTGAGCAACTGCAGGATGTACGGGGCCATCACCACCAGCGTGTATTGCTGCATGGCGGCCTTGGGCAGGGATTGCAGGTGCTCCTTCGCCCTTTCGGTGGAGGCCTTGATGGCGTCCAGGCGACGCAGCGGATCGGCAATGTCGGTGCCCAGGTTGGCCATGATGAAGCTGATGGCGTTGCCGGTGCCCTGGTCGTCGGCCGGGCGCACATTGACCGGGATTCCTGCTGTCAGCGGGCGTGATGGCAGGGCATTGGCCTCCTTGAGGAAGCGACGCAGCGAGGTGCTGCAGATGTACAGAACAATGTCGTTCAGTGTGCAGCCGGCGGCCTGGGCCAGGGACTTCATCTGCTCGAGATCGTACTGCTGGGTCGCAAACCGGCGGGCACCGCCCTTGATGCGGCCATTGAGGATGGATTTGGGGGCCTGGAACGGGGCGATGAAGGGGTCGCTGGAGCGCCGGGCCTTGCGCACCAGTCCGCCCAGGCCCCGCAGCAATGCGGCACTGGTACTGCCCTGGCTGCGCAGGCTTTCCATGATGGCCTGCATTGGGCTGGTATCCGCCAGCGTCGGAGCGGCATCGCGACGGCGTGATGGCGCGCTGCCAATGGACCACGGGGCCGGCATGTCCCGGCGGGTGGGGTCGGTGGAATAGACGCGCTCCATCATGCGGGCGCCGCTGACGCCGTCAATCAGTGAGTGGTGCATCTTGGTGTACAGCGCCACCCGGTTGCCTTCCAGTCCTTCGATCAGGTGGGCTTCCCAGGGCGGGCGGTTGAAATCCAGCTGGGTGCTGTGCAGCCGCGAGATCAGCCGGCCCAGTTCGCGCTCGCCACCCGGGCGGGGAAGCGCGGAGTGCCGGAAGTGGTACTCCATGTCGATGTCATGCTCTTCGACCCATTTGGGCAGCGCGCGGCCGAGGTTGCCACCGCGCAGCTTGAGGTTCCACGGGGCGACGACCGTGGTCGAGGCGCGTGCCCGCTCGACCAGCTGCTGCACGAAGCCGTCATCGGCATCATCCGGCAGCGAAAAGATCGACAGGTTGCCAACCTGCATGGGTGTTTCACGTGACTCGACGTAGAGCCACGACGCGTCCATGGGTGTCAGTTTCTTCATTGCGGTCTCCCCGGTGTCTCCATCCCCTGCTGGGGACATGGTGAAAGCATACGCGTTGCGAGGCAAGCACTCGACATCCCGGCCCCGGTATGCCGGCTCATCCGCACACCACTTCGGTATTGGCCTTCCCGGGGATGACCATCGGCAGGACCTGTTCGGTGGCCACGATCGGCGCCCGGATCACGCTGGGGCCGGGTTGGGAAATGGCGCGCTGCAGGGCGGTGGTCGGGTCGTCCGCCGTTTCCAGGTCGAGCGCGGGGATGCCGAAGCCTTCAGCGACCTGGCACAGGTTCGGGGGCTGGGTGAACAGCGAGCCGACAAAGCGCTGCTGGTAAAACAGCTGCTGTTGCTGGCGCACCATGCCGAGGGCCGCATTGTCCATGACCACCAGTTTCACCTTCTGACCGAGTTCGGCCAGCGTGGCCAGCTCCTGCAGGTTCATCAGCACGCTGCCATCGCCCGAAAAGCAGACCACGGTCTGACCGGGGGCCGCCAGTGCGGCGCCGATGGCAGCCGGCAGACCAAAACCCATGGTGCCGAGGCCTCCCGAGGTCAGCCACCGTTCCGGGCGGGTGAAGGGATAGGCCTGGGCGACCCACATCTGGTGCTGGCCGACATCACTGGTGATGATTGCATCCGCGCCCGCCGCACGCGCCACGCTGTGAATCAGCCCCGCGGGCGTATCGAGATCCAGGGTGCCGGGGGCGGCAGGCCGGTATGCATCACGCAGCGATTCGATACGCTGGCGCCACGCCGGCCGTGTCTGCGGACGTACGCGCCGGATCAGTTGCTGCAGGCCGTCGGCAGCGTCGGCCAGGATGCCGAGCTCCGGTTGCCGCAATTTGCCCAGCTCGCGCGGGTCGGCATCGATGTGGATGACTTGCGCGCCGGGGGCGAAGCGGTCGGCACGACCGGTGGCGCGATCATCGAAGCGGGCGCCGATGGCGATCAGCAGATCGCATTCATCGATGGCCTGGTTGCAGAAGCGTGCGCCGTGCATGCCGAGCATGCCGAGGTTCAGCGGATGCGCCGGTGGCAGGGTGCCGAGTGCCATCAGGGTGGTGGTGGTCGGCAGGTCCGCCTGTTCGGCCAGCATGCGGGCGGCCTCCTGTGCGCGGGCCTGGGTGACCCCGCCGCCGAGGTACAGCACCGGTCTCCGGGCGGTGTCGATCATCGCGGCGGCCCGCGCCCACGAGGCTTCTTCCCCGGCGGCCTCCGCCCGGGCGGCAGGGCGGATGGCTTGCGCCCGCGAATGTCGGGGCGGCAGGCAGTGTGCCGGAAGGATTTCGCTCTGCAGGTCTTTGGGCAGGTCGACCAGTACCGGGCCCCGTCGGCCGCTTTCGGCGATGCGGAAGGCTTCGGCCAGAAGGTCCGGCAGGTCTTCGGCGTGCTGTATCGAAAAATGGGCCTTGGTGATCGGCGCCACCAGGCGCTCGGTCGGTATTTCCTGGAATGCATCGGTGCCGATCAGGGCCCGCGGTACCTGGCCGCTGAGACAGACCAGCGGTATGGAGTCGGCCCTGGCATCGGCAAGCGCCGTGACAACATTGGTCACCCCGGGGCCGGACGTGGCCAGGCAGACGCCGGCCCGGCCGCTGATGCGCGCGATACCCTGGGCAATAAAGCCGGCGCCCTGTTCATGGCGCGCGAGAATGTGTACCAGCCGGGACGCGCCCAGAGCGGCATACAACGGCAGCAGGGCCCCGCCGGGAATGCCGGCGATGTGGGTTGTGCCCCGGTCTTCCAGAAAACGGACGATGTATTCGGCACAGGTCAGCGAGCCGGAGGCGGGGAGGAAGTTGTCCATGCGGGTTCCTTGGTGGTGGAATCCCGCCGGAGGGCCGTCGGTTGGAGGCCCAGAAAAAGGAAACCCCCCGCCGACTTGCGCCGGCGGGGGGTGAATCATGCGTGCAGCATCCCCTACGGCGCGTCGTTGATAACGACGACCTTAATCAGGGCGACTACGATGTGCTGCGAGTGGGTAATCATGGGTGACATACCGATTGAGGCGGGCAGGCTAGCGGTGCTGCCGGATCGCTGTCAAGACCGCCACCTGCGATTCCGGCGCATGGACGGCGCACTGTGGTGGCGCGAGCGTGGGCAGAGTGCCGGGTCGCCTCCGTCCCGGCGGGAATCCGAAAACAGCTGTCGGGAAATGCGACGCCGGTCACATACCGGGGCGATATCCCGGTCTATGCTGTGAATTCCGATGGACAAGGGGGAGTTCCCATGCAGTACACAGGGAAAGGGCTGCTTCTGCTGGCGTTGCTGTCAGCTCAGGGCAGCGTCATGGCCAACGACGAGCAGGATGTGACGGCGATACTTTCCGGCATGCGCAGCGATGCGCCGAAGCAGGAAAGTTCTGCGCCCGCACCGGCATCCGGTTATGCCGGCAAGAAGGCGGAGCGGCAGAAGGACCGGGTGCTGTCACGCACCGATTCCGAGGTGGATAACGCGACCGACAAGGCCGTGGACAAGTCCATCGACAAGGTTTTTGACAAGTTGTTCGGGAAGTAGGGGGGAGAACCATGCATACAGGGAACACAGGGATCAAAACCATCCTGCTGCTTGTTCTGGCCGGTGGGCTGGCGGGGTGTTTCGACGCGGATGACACCAGGGACGCTGCCAAGGCGGGGAGTACTGCGGTCAGCGCTGCGGAGTCCTGCCTGGTCCGGGCTGAAGACACGCCTTGCGATCTGCTGTCTGCAGACATCCTGGCGCAGTTTGCGCCGGCGGATGTGGAACTCCGTTCCCAGGAACTGGCCCGGCAGCAACTCTGCCAGGCGAACTGGGAGGGCGGGCGAATCCGCAGTTTTGAAGTCGCCGGGCGGAAAATTGAAGCGCCGGTGAGCGATGCCCTGATGCTGGGCAGCATTTCCCGCCTGGGCGACACCGAGGCCGATGCCGCGCGCCGGTTCGAGGCCCGGCGTTCCACACCGTCACAGGCCAAGAAGGATGCCATGACGGCAGAGGCGCAAGGCCGGGTCGATGGAGCCGTGGACCCGAAGTACAAGGACATGGCCAACGATTTCGCATCCCGGCTGATGAACTCCATCGAGTTCGAGCCGGTGGCAGGCCTGGGGGATGCGGCCGCCTGGGGTGGGCCCGGAAAGTCCAAACAGCTCTGGGTGCGTCTGGGGCGCTACGAGTTCACGCTGCGTCTGGAGCGCAGCAATGACCCGGAAACGCTCAAGCAGGACAACGTGGAACTGGCCCGCGCCCTGGTTGCCAGCTGTTCCTGAGTTTCCAAGGGCGGCGAGGCGCGGCGCCTGCCGGTCAGGCGCCGCGTCGGTTCGGTAGCGCCGGAATGGCCCGGCCGACCGAACTCAGGAAGCTGCGAGCAGCCGCGCGGGCGGCGTCATCGTGGCGCTGCGCAACAGGCTCCAGCCGCCGAGTGCAGATACGATGGCTGCGACCACGGGGGGTAGCAGAATGCCCGGAAGCTGGGGTGCCCAGGGCATGTCGAAGACCTGCGTCGCCAGCAGCCCCAGGCTCACCTGAACGACGGCCACACAGCCGGCCCCGGCGATAAAGCCGAGCAGTGAAAACTCCTTTTGCATCAGTTGCCGCAGCTGCTGGCGGCTGATCCCCAGCGCGCGCAGAACGGCGATATGCCGGCGGCGTGCCGGGAGCTGACCCAGCAACATGCTGACAACCAGCAGCAAACCGCTGACCAGGGTGAAGCTGAATACCAGTTGCAGGGCGGTCAGTGCGCGCCCGGTAATGCGCCGGATTTCGCTGATCAGGCGCTCCAGGTTGAGCAGCGTCAGGTTGGGAAACTGGCGGACCAGTTCCCGGTCCAGGGTCTGCAGCTCCGGCGGCTGGTAATAGCTGGTTACCCAGCTGGCGCCGGCCTCGGGCAGCGCGCCCGGCGGGACCACCAGAAAGAAATTGGGCTGCATGCTGTCCCATTGCACTTCACGCAGGCTGGTGACGGTGTACTGATAATCCGCTCCGGCGATGGCCAGCGTCAGGGTGGATCCGATCTTCAGGCCCAGTCGTTCCACGGCGTAGATGTCGGCCGAAATTTCCGGCCGGGTACTGTCAGCCGGCCAGAAGGCCCCGTCACGCAGCACATTGTCGTGGGGCAGGGTGGCCGCGCTGGACAGGTTGAAGTCGCGGTTGATCCAGCGTTGCGTTTCCGGGTCGTCAAAGTCATCGACGGTGACCGCCTGGCCGTTCAGGGCGACCAGACGGCCCCGCACCATCGGCATCAGGCGGGCGTCGCGAATACCCCGCTCCGCCAGCGTCTCCGCCAGCGCTTCGCGCTGATCCGGCTGGATGTTGATGACAAAACGGTTGGGGGCATCCGGAGGCAGCTGCGCCTGCCAGGGGGCGATGATCTGGCTTTGCAGGCCACCCAGCAGCAGCAGAATGCTCAGACCCAGACCGAGCGCACCGACCTGCACCGCAGCCAGCCAGCCCTGGCGCTGCAACTGGCCCAGTGGCGTGAGCGGGCCGGCCGCGGGCAAAACGCGCAGCAGCGCCCAGGCACCGAGTGTCAGGATCAGCCCACCGCCGAGTACGACCCCGACGCTGGCACCAATGACCAGCGGGTCGTGGCTGACCAGGCCGCTGACCAGCAGCAGGCTGACCGCTGCCCACAGGCTGCCGGTGGCCAGCGCGGCCTGGTCCTGCTCGCTTTGCCGGAACAGCAGCGCTGGCGGGGTCGTGATGGCCCGCCGCAGTTGCGGGAGCTGGATGCCGGCAACCGCGATGCTGGCCAGCGCGGCGACCAGATAGGGCCAGAACGAACTGGCCGGGAGGCTGATGCCTTCGCTACGCAGCACAACGCTGCCGAGCAGCATCTGCCCACCGGCAGCGAGGGCGATACCCATGCCCGATGCGATCAGCAGGTCGAGCAACCAGGGCCGGCCCAGACGTGTCCAGATTTGCTGGCGGCCAGCGCCGATACTGCGCAGCACGGCGGTTTCGTAGGCCCACTGCGGGTGCCGGTAACGCCCGAGCAGAAACACCACGGCTGCCAGCAGCACCAGGCTGCAGAGGGTGGCCAGTTCGAGCAGACGGCTGGCCCGGCTCAGCGCATTGCCGATTTCGGGGCGCACGTCACCCGGCTCTTCAATCCGCAATTCAGCCTTTTCCGCCCAGCTGCGGAAGCGTTCCAGGGCCGCCGGTTCGCCGGCGACATAGGTGTACCAGCGGCTTCGGGCGCCCGCGACCAGCAGCCCGCTGGATTCCAGATCGGTCTGGCTCATCAGTACCTGCGGAGCCAGCGAGGAGAAGCCCGCATTTCCGCGTCCCGGCGCTTCATCGGTGATTGCGCCGACCCGGAACAGACGGGCGCCGATTTCCAGGGTGTCGCCGCGGCCGACCTGCAGCGCGTCGGCCAGTGTGGTGGCAATCCACAGCGTTCCCGGTTCCGGGCCGCCGGGTTGTGGGCCTGATGCCGTCTGCACCTGGCCACGCAGCGGCCAGTTGTCACCCACAACGCGCAGTCCGATCAATTCGGAGTCCTCGCCGGCAAAGGCCAGCGTGGGCATGCTGATTTCCTGCGCGACCGTCAGGCCGAATTCGCGGGCACTTTGCTCCACCCGTGGTTCCGGGGCTTCGCGGCTGCGCAGGACCAGATCACCGCCGAGCGTGCTCGCGGTTTCTGCCCGCAGCAGCAGGTCGATGCGTTCGCTCAATGCACCGGTGCTGGCGGCAATGGCCGTGGCCAGTACCAGGCACAGCCGGGTCAGTCCCCGCGCTGTCATGCGGGCTGGGCCTGCAGGTGGCCGTCGTGCAGGTAGAGCTGACGGGCGCAGCGACTGGCCAGGGCCGGGTCATGCGTGACCAGCACCAGGGCGGTGCCTGACTCGGCGTTCAGGGCAAACATCTGCTCAACAATGCGGGCGCCGGTGGCCTGGTCCAGGTTGCCGGTGGGTTCGTCGGCCAGCACGATCGGTGGGCGGTGGACAAAAGCCCGCGCCAGCGCGACCCGTTGCTGCTCGCCGCCTGAAAGCTGGGAGGGGCGGTGGTCGAGCCGGTGGCCGAGCCCGACATTGCGCAGACCGGCCTCGGCCGCTTCCCGGGGCTGCGGGATGGCGGAAATTTCTGCGGCGATGCGCACGTTGTCCAGCGCGGTGAGGTTGTCCAGCAAGGCAAAGGACTGGAACACAAAGCCCAGGTGGCGCGCGCGGAGCGCGGCCCGGCCTTCTTCATCCAGCGTTGCCAGTGGCTTGCCGGCCAGTTCCACGCTGCCACTGGTCGGTGTGTCGAACCCGGCCAGCAAGGACAGCAGGGTGCTCTTCCCGCTGCCGGAGGGGCCCAGGATGGCCACCGTTTCGCCGGCAGATACCTGCAGGTTCAATTGCCGCAGGATGGAAACGCTTTCCGTACCATGGGGGATGGTATGGGAAAGCTCTGAGGCTGCAAGCACTATGTCGCGTTGGCTCATGGTTCTGGTTATCTGGTGCGTTGGCGCAACGGCGCAGGCGGAGACGCGCCCGGCCCTGACGGTGTTGCTACTGGGAGATTCCTTGAGCGCAGCTTACGGGATTCCCCGGGAAAGCTCGTGGCCCGAGTTGCTCCGACAACGCCTGGCCGCAGAAGATTCCGCCGTCGAACTGGTGAATGCCAGTATCAGTGGAGAAACCACCGCCGGTGGGTTGTCCCGCCTGCCGGCATTGCTGGAAAAGCATCGTCCGGGCCTGCTGCTGCTGGAACTGGGTGCCAATGATGGATTACGCGGTTTGTCGCTGAAACAGATGCAGGCGAACCTGACGGCGATGGCCGATGCGGCGCAGGCCCAGGGAGCGCAGACCCTGCTGTTTGCGATGCGGATTCCCAGCAATTACGGCCCGCGTTACAGCGAGGCCTTCCATCAGAGCTTTGTCGACCTGGCGCAGGCCCGCGACGATGTGCACCTGCAGCCTTTCTTCCTGGCCTCGATTGCCCTGGATGACGGTGCTTTTCTGGACGATGGCATTCACCCCAGCGCGGCAGCACAACCCGCCCTGCTGGAAACCGTCTGGCCACAGCTGCAGCGGCTGCTGCCCGACTCGGGGCAGGCTGATGCCGCAGATGCGGCACCTGCTGCGGCGGGGAACTCGGCACCCGCCACAGCGCGCGGACGCTAGTCTCCCGGCGGCCCGGGTTTCCGGCTCCACGTCGGAGCCAGCGGAAACAGCGCGGGTGAACTGTCAGCCGGACAAACGCGTTTTCCGGTAAGCCTGGGGTGTCAGCCCGAACCAGCGCTTGAATGCCCGGCGGAAGCTCGCGCTGTCGTGGTAGTTCAGAATCTCGGCGATGGCCTCCACCGACAGGCGGGATTCGCTGAGATAGGACTGCGCGATGCTGCCCAGCACCTCATCGCGCAGCTGGCGGAAGCTGTTGCCTTCGCGCTTCAGCCGGCGGGCCATGGTCCGCTTGGTGATGAACAGCTGGGCTGCCGCTTCGTCCTCACCCAGCCGGCCGATGGGGCTGGAAAGCAGCACGGAGCGTACGCGGTCGCTGAAGCACTGGCTGCTGGCGCTGAGCCCATCGAGCAGTGCCTGACAGCGGCTCAAGGCCAGTTCGTAGTTCTGGTGGTCGGCAAAGGCGTTGCGGGTCGCTGCGAGGGAGAGCGGCAGGATGATCCGGTTGGCCGGGGCCGAAAACACGATGGGTGCCTGGATGAACTCCCGGTAGCGGTCGGCGTATTCCGGCTCGGCGAAGGTGAATTCGACGCTGCCGGTGGTCAGCGGGTCGCCGAGGACGAACTGAATCACCTGCAACATGACCACCGTGCAGGCTTCGACCGCACAGCGGGTCGCCACGGGGTTGCCGCGTATGTGCACGTTGACATCGCAGACCAGCGAATCCCCGGATTCCCGTGTGGGGTATTGCACAAAGCTGACCCGGGATGGCGCGTACTTGCCGAAAGCTTCCAGCGCCGATCGCAGGTCGGGGCTCGCCATCGCCAGAAATCCGAGGTAGCCGTGTGTTCCGGGGCTCAGCGCGCGGCCGATATCCAGCCCGATCGCGGGTCTGTTGGCGAGCTGTACCGCGTTGGCCAGTGCATTGATCAACTGGCTTGCCGTGTGCAGTTCGTCGCGGGTGCCCCCGCCGGAGCTATTGCTGATGGTGTCGCCCAGCAGGCTGTCCAGCTTCTGCTCGGGCACGCCGACTTCCCGCGCAACTGCGAGGCAGTAGCTCACCGGGATGGTGGGCGTTTCCGCTCTGTCACTCCGCATGTGTGGGTCTCCCGCATGCCCGGAGGCTGTCTTTTAATGACCCCCCGATTGTCCCATGGTGTCCTGTTGCTGTCATGCCGGGCTGGTTGTAATGACCCCGGCCTGCGTTTTTGCAGGCTCCGACCGATTGAAGGAGGAGACACCCTTGATCAAGATCACAATGATTTCCCATGACGGTGAGCGTCACGAGCTGGATGCCGAGCCGGGCATCAGCCTGATGGAGGCGGCCGTCAACAACGCGGTGCCGGGCATCGACGGCGACTGTGGCGGCGAATGCGCCTGTGGCACCTGCCACGTCAAGGTGGATGCGGCGTGGAGCGGCAAGACCGGGACGCCGGGGGAGGAGGAACAGGCCATGCTCTCGATGACACCCGAGTTTGCGCCCAATTCGCGGCTGTGCTGCCAGATCCGCCTCGATGAAAGCCTGAGCGGGCTGGTCGTCGAGATGCCCGAATTCCAGATGTGAACCTGTTGGGAGACACGACCATGACCTTTACCCCTACCTCGGCCCTGCCCGAAGTCCCGGACCCTTATGCGGTGCCGCTGGAAACCCTGGATGTCAGTGACCCGCGACTGTTCGCCACGTCCAGCTGGCAACCGTTCTTCAAGCGGATGCGCACGGAAGATCCGGTGCACTACCTGAAGGAAAGCCCCTTCGGCCCGTTCTGGTCGATCACGCGTTTCGAGGACATCAAGTTTGTGGACATGAACCACGAACTGTTTTCGTCGGAGCCGTTCATCGTCATTGGTGACCCCGGTGAAGACTTGCCGGTGGACATGTTCATTGCCATGGATCCGCCCAAGCACGATGTGCAACGCAATGCCGTGCAGCCGGTCGTCGCGCCGAAAAATCTGGCCGAAATGGAGTCGCTGATTCGTGAGCGCATTGCCCTGATTCTGGACAGCCTGCCGACCAATGAGGTCATCGACTGGGTGCCGGCCGTGTCGGTCGAGCTGACCAGCATGACATTGGCGACCATCTTTGATTTTCCGCTGGAAGATCGTGCCAAGCTGCCCTACTGGTCTGACCTGGCGGCGGGCACCGAGGAAATCTCGGGGGGCAAGGCAGACCCGCAGGAGCGCCTTCAGGCCATGCAGGACATGGCCGCCACCTTTGGCGGGTTGTGGCAGGACAAGGTCGCGCGCCTGGAGGCCGGTGAGGAACTGGGTTTCGATCTGATCAGTCTGCTGGTCAAGGACCCGCAGACCCGGGACATGGTGACCCGTCCCATGGAGTTCATGGGCAACCTGATGCTGCTGATCGTGGGCGGTAACGACACGACGCGGAACTCGATCAGTGCCAGCGTGCTGGGCTTCCATCGCTTTCCGGCCGAGTTCACCAAGCTCAAGGCCAACCCCGGCCTCATTCCCAGCATGGTGTCGGAAGTCATCCGCTGGCAAACCCCGCTGTCGCACATGCGCCGGATCGCGACCCAGGATGTGGAGCTGAATGGCAAGACCATTCGCAAGGGTGACAAGGTGGTGATGTGGTATGCATCCGGCAACCGCGATGAAGAGGTGATCGAGCGGCCCGATGAAATCATCATCGACCGGCCTCGGGTGCGACAGCACCTGTCCTTCGGTTTCGGTATCCATCGTTGCATGGGCAATCGCCTGGGCGAGATGCAGCTGCGTCTGGTCTGGGAGGAAATTCTCAAACGCTTCGAACGCATCGAGGTTGTCGGCGAGCCCGAGCGGCTGCGGTCGAACTTCGTCAACGGCATTACTTCCTTGCCGGTTCGCATTATCCCCAAGGCTGCAAGCTGAACGGGCTTGCAAAACGCGTGCACGCCCACGGTCCGGTGATCGTGGGCGTTTTCAGGACGGTCTCCACAATGAAGGCTAAATCAGCATGACGCCAGATCGCGACCATGTGCTCATCGTTGGTGGTGGTCAGGCTGCAATGAGTGTGGCGACCGAACTGCGTCGCCTGAAGCACCCTTGCCGGATCACGATACTTGGCGATGAAGACCAGCTTCCGTATCGTCGGCCCCCGCTGTCCAAGGGCTATCTGCTCGGAGAGCTGACCGCAAGCCGGCTGCTGATCCGGGATGCGCAGGCGCTGGCTGCGGCCGACATCCACTGCCGCACACGAAGCCGGGTGATCGCCATCGACCGCGCGCGGAAGACGGTCGCACTGGCCGGCGGCGAGTCACTCGCCTATACCCGGCTGGTGCTGGCCACCGGGGGGCGGGCCCGCACCCTGCCATTGCCCGGTGCTGATGCACCGAATGTATTGACCCTGCGCGGGATCGAAGATGTCGAGCGTCTGCAGGGCTACTGCGCCAGGGGACGCCATGCAGCCATCATTGGCGGCGGTTTTATCGGTCTGGAACTGGCCGCGGTGCTGTCGCAGCTGGAGGTGCAGGTCTCGGTGTTCGAAGCCGCGCCGCGGCTGCTGCAGCGGGCCGCGTCACCGCAGATTTCCCGGTTTGTCGAGCGCATGCATCGGGATCATGGCGTCGCGGTGCACACCGGCGCGCAGGTCGAGGCGCTGACGGGGCCGGCCCGGGTTGCCGAAGTCCGCCTGGTGGGCGGGGAAAGCGTGCCCGTGGATTTTGTGGTGGTGGGTGTGGGGCTGGTGCCCAGCGTGGA
>JBFHON010000029.1:0-15185 GCA_041593295.1 Oceanococcaceae bacterium
GAGGTGATTTCCAGCGGCCACCAGGGCGTGGTGGTGGCGCGGCACGACGGCCACCACAAACCGCTGAAAAAGCTTTTTCAGGAGCTGGGTGTGCCGGTCTGGGTTCGCAGCTACTGGCCCCAATTGTTGCGCGCAGGAGAGGTGGTCGGGGTCGCCGACCTCACATCGAGCTGGCCGGCAGATGTGAGCAATTTCCGCTGGTTGCAGGCACCTTGGTGGATTCAGCCGTGGCTGGATAAAGCTCGCGCGAGGGCATTCCGCTAGAATTCGCCAAACCCCATCTGACCGTATCCCGTGGAGCAAAACGCACCCACTCGTTATGTATTTGTAACCGGAGGCGTTGTCTCCTCTCTGGGCAAAGGCATTGCTGCAGCATCTCTGGCTGCGCTTCTGGAATCGCGCAAGCTGAAAGTCGCGATGATCAAGCTGGACCCGTACCTGAATGTGGACGCGGGCACGATGAGCCCGTTCCAGCATGGCGAGGTCTACGTCACCCAGGACGGCGCCGAAACCGATCTCGACCTGGGTCACTACGAACGTTTTCTGCGTAGCAAGACCTCGCGCCATTCCAACTTCACCACCGGCCAGATTTACTCGGCGGTTCTGGAGAAGGAACGCAAGGGCGATTACCTGGGCGGTACCGTGCAGGTCATTCCGCACATCACCGACGAGATCAAGCGCTGCATCCTGCAAGGAGGCGAGGGCGCCGACATCTGCATGGTGGAAATCGGCGGCACCGTCGGCGATATCGAGTCGCTGCCATTCATGGAGTCGATTCGTCAGCTCGGTGTGGAACTGGGCCGCGAGCGTGCCCTGTACATGCACTTGACGCTGGTGCCCTACATTCCCTCGTCCGGGGAAATGAAGACCAAGCCTACGCAGCACTCGGTGAAGGAGCTGCGCAGCATTGGTATCCAGCCGGACATGCTGATCTGCCGTTCGGATCGTCCGCTGCCACCGAACGAACGGCGCAAGATCGGTCTGTTCTGCAACGTGCCGGATCGCGCCGTCATCAGTGCGCAGGATGTCAGCGACATCTACACCATTCCCACCCATTTCCACGAGCAGGGGCTGGACGATATCGTCGTCGAGCACTTCGGGATTGATGCGCCGGAAGCGGATCTTTCGGAGTGGGCCCACGTCATCGAGGCGCCGGGCAAGCAGACCGCCGTGGTCAAGGTGGCGATGGTCGGCAAATACGTTGATCTGGCCGACGCCTACAAGTCGGTGAACGAGGCCCTCTACCACGCCGGGATTCATACCCACACCCGGGTGGAAATCGAATATGTGGACTCCGAACAGCTGGAGCGTGAAGGCGTCGACTCACTGAAGGATGTGGATGCCATTCTGGTCCCTGGCGGGTTTGGCGAACGCGGCGTCGAAGGCAAGATTCAGGCGGTGCGCTACGCACGCGAGAATGGCATTCCCTATCTGGGGATCTGTCTGGGCATGCAGGTGGCGGCGATTGAATACGCCCGCAACGTGGCCGGTCTGGAAAACGCGCACTCCTCGGAGTTCGAACCGCAGACACCGCACCCGGTCATTGCCCTGATCACCGAGTGGCACGACGCTGATGACGGCTCCGTGGTGGTTGCCGATACCTCCCGCAAGGGCGGCACGATGCGCCTGGGTGCACAGCGGTGCAACCTGATCCCGGGTACGCGCTCGCACGAGCTGTATGGCAGCGAGCACATTGTCGAGCGTCACCGTCACCGCTACGAATTCAACAACACCTACCGCGAGCGTCTGGCTGCAGCGGGCCTGCGTTTTGCCGGGGAGCAGCCTGATGATCACCTGGTGGAAATCATCGAAATCCCCGGGCACCCGTGGTTCGTGGCCTGCCAGTTCCACCCCGAATTCACGTCGACACCACGGGATGGCCACCCGCTGTTCCGCGGCTTCATTGCTGCGGCGCGCGAGCAGGCAGAAGCCCAACAATAAGGACACCGCTGATATGAGCACCATCACCCTCGCCGGAAAACCGGTCGGTATCGACCAGCCGATTTTTCTGCTCGCCGGGCCCGACACCCTCGAAAACCTGGACATGTGCCTGGAAGTCGCGGGGACGGTCAAGGAGATCACCGATGAACTGGGCATCGCCTATGTGTTCAAGGGGTCTTTTGACAAGGCCAACCGCAGCTCGCACAAGTCCTACCGTGGTCCGGGCATGGAAGAGGGACTGAAGATCCTGGAAACCGTGCAAAAACAGATTGGTGTTCCGGTGATCACCGACGTGCACGAAGACACCAACATCGAAGAAGTGGCGTCAGTCGCCGATGTGCTGCAGACACCGGCATTCCTGTGCAGGCAGACAAACTTCATGCAGCGGGTGGCCCGTTGCGGAAAGCCGGTGAACGTGAAAAAGGGTCAGTTCATGTCGCCATGGGAAATGGCGAACGTGGTGAACAAGATGCGCGAAGTGGCGCCGGAGACACCGTATTTCCTGTGCGAGCGGGGTTTCTCCTTTGGCTACAACAACCTGGTCTGCGACATGCGCGGTCTTGCTGCGATGCGCGAAACCGGCTGCCCCGTGGTCTTCGACTGCACCCACTCGGTGCAGCTGCCGGGCGGGCAGGGTACGGCCAGTGGTGGCCAGCGCGAATTCATCCCGGTGCTCAGCCGGGCGGCCGTTGGGGCCGGAGTGGCGGGTCTGTTCATGGAAACCCACCCCAAGCCCGACGAAGCCCTGTGTGATGGCCCGAATTCCTGGCCGCTGGCACTGATGCGCCCGCTGCTGGAAAGCCTGGTCGCGGTTGACCGTGCCGTGAAGGCACAACCCCTGGCAGAAACGCTGTTGTAACAGCGCGTTTCCCTCCCCACCTGACGAGTACGAATGCTGTGAGTGAGATCGTAAAAATCCATGCCCGTGAAGTTCTGGATTCACGCGGAAACCCCACCGTCGAAGCCGAGGTGACTCTGGCAGATGGCAGCTTTGGCAGCGCCATCGTCCCGTCCGGTGCGTCGACCGGAGCCCGCGAGGCCGTGGAACTGCGTGACGGTGATGCCAGTCGCTATCTCGGCAAGGGCGTGCGCAAGGCCGTAGCCAACGTCAATACCGAAATTGCCAAGGCGCTGTCTGGCATGAGTGGCCTGGAGCAGGCGGCGATCGACCAGCGCATGATCGAACTGGATGGCACCGAGAACAAATCGCGTCTGGGCGCCAACGCGTTGCTGGCCGTGTCGCTGGCCAACGCCAAAGCCGCTGCCGCGCATCGCAAGCTGCCGCTCTGGGCGGCGCTGGGAGGCGATGACGCTGTGACCTTGCCGGTGCCCATGATGAATGTCATCAACGGTGGCGAGCACGCAGACAACAACATCGATATCCAGGAGTTCATGCTGCTGCCGGTGGCCGCGCCCAGCTACTCCGAAGCCTTGCGCACGGGCACGGAAATCTTCCACACCTTGAAGAAACTCCTCAACTCCCGGGGTCTGAACACGGCGGTCGGCGACGAGGGTGGCTTTGCCCCCAACCTGCCGTCGAATGCCGCCGCCATCGAAGTCCTGGCCGAGTCCGTGGAACAGGCCGGCTATTCGCTGGGCAAGGACATCCTGCTGGGCCTGGATGTCGCCAGCTCCGAGTTCTACCGTGACGGCGTGTATTACCTCGAGTCCGAGGGACGCAAGTTCAGCAGCGCGGAATTCACTGATTACCTGGCGGAACTGGTTGGCAGCTTCCCGATCATCACCATCGAGGATGGCATGGCTGAAGATGACTGGGACGGCTGGAAAGGGCTGACCGAGCGGCTGGGCGAGACCGTGCAGCTGGTGGGTGACGACCTGTTCGTGACCAACCCGAAAATTCTGCGCGAAGGCATCGACCGCAAGATCGGCAACTCGATCCTGATCAAGGTCAACCAGATCGGCACGCTGACCGAAACCCTCGAAGCGATCAAGATGGCAACCGATGCCGGCTATTCCGCTGTGGTCTCGCACCGCAGCGGGGAAACCGAAGACAACACCATCGCTGATCTGGCAGTGGCCACCACGGCAACCCAGATCAAGACCGGTTCGTTGTGCCGGAGCGACCGCATGGCCAAATACAACCAGCTGCTGCGCATTGAAGAAGCGCTGGGCAGCCGTGCGCGCTACCCGGGTCTGTCGGCATTTCCGGTACAGCGTGGCTCATAACCAGACAGTGGCGAGAGGGGCATGGCGCGTCTGTGGATCGTCATAGCCCTGCTGGCGCTGGGTTACCTGCAGGCCAGACTCTGGCTCATGCCGGGTAACCTGTGGGAAGTCTGGGAGAACAAGGCGGCACTCGAACAGCTCAAGCTGCAGAATGAAATGCAGGCGCGGCGCAATGCCGAAGCCGAGGCCTGGGTGCGGCTGCTGGAGACCGACATCGACAGTATCGAGTTGCAGGCCCGTGAAGATCTGGATCTGGTGCGCCCCGGGGAAACCCTTTACCTGATACCGCAATGAATACACGCAAAGTCTGGGTGGTCGTTCCGGCGGCCGGATGTGGCCGGCGCATGGGTTGCGACACGCCCAAGCAGTACCTCCCACTGGCGGGCCGGAGCATGCTGGACTGGACGCTGCATCAGTTGCTGCAGATGCCCGAGATCGAGCGCATCGTGGTCGCCATCGCACCCGCAGATCAGCAGTTCGCGCAGCTGAGCTACGCCAATTCCCCGCGGGTTCAGCGGGTTAGTGGCGGTGCTTCGCGCGCCGAGTCCGTGCTTTCGGGCATGCGCGGCCTGGATGGTGCGGCACACGCGGATGACGCTGTCCTGGTCCATGACGCGGCCAGGCCGCTGGTTCACGCCAGCGACTTGCGGCGCGTCATCGATGCGGTTGCGGCCCACCCCGATGAGGGGGTGGTGCTGGCGACGCCGGTGGCGGACACGCTCAAGCGTGCCGAGTCGATGGCGCGGGTCGAGGAAACGGTTGAACGCGAGGGCTTGTGGCAGGCACAGACGCCACAGGCCGCGCGCTATGGCGTGTTGCGCAACGCCATCGAGGCAGCGGTCTCTCGCGGCGAGTTGCTGACCGATGAGTCCGGTGCGCTGGAGCAGGCGCAGGTTGCGGTGCGGCTGATAGCCGCGCAACACCCCAACTTCAAGGTGACCACGCCACAGGACCTGACGTTGGCAGACCTCATTCTGGCAGGGCACGTGCGGTCATGAAGATGCGCATTGGTCAAGGCTTTGACGTGCACCGTTTCGGGCCGGGTGAGCATGTGATGCTCGGTGGCGTTGCCGTCCCGCATACGCACGGGCTGGTCGCCCACTCCGATGGCGACGTGCTGTTGCACGCACTGATCGATGCCTTGCTCGGTGCTGCGGGGCTGGGCGATATCGGGCAACATTTTCCCGATACCGATGCTGCGCATGCCAACGCCGACAGCGGGGTGTTCCTGCGCGATGTCTGGGGGCGAATCCGGGAGCAGGGCTGGTCGCTGGCGAATGCCGACCTGACAGTGCTTGGTGAACGACCGAAGGTCGGGCCGGTGCGCACTGCGATCCGGGACAGTGTTGCCACCCTGCTGGACGTGCCGCCGGAGCGCATCAACGTCAAGGCCACCACCACGGAGAAGCTGGGCTTTACCGGGCGCCGCGAGGGACTGGCGGCGATGGCGGTGGTTCTGCTCGAGCAGGACTGACCGGCGCGCCCGGCGCAAAGTCGGCTCAGCGCTGGCGCAGCAGCACCAGCATGGCGCCATGTCCGCCGGACCAGGGCGGCGCCGTTGCATAGGCCAGGACCTGATCGGTGCGCCGCAATGCGGTTTCCACACGGCTCTTGAGTACGGGCTGCCCGTTGGGTGAGCGCAATCCCTTGCCATGAATGATCTTCAGGCAGCGCCAGCCCTGGCGCTCGGCGCGATCCAGCAGGTCGCGAACCTGGGTCGCCGCCTCGATACGCGTCAGCCCGTGCAGGTCGGCCGTGGCCTGGATGGAAAACTCGCCGCGGCGCAGCTTGCGCAGTTGCTGGCGACTGACACCCGGGGCGCGGAATTCGGCCTCGTCCCCGGCCGCAAACTCCTCCGGTTCAACAAAGGAGGACATGGCTTCCGGCATGACCCGGGATTCATCGTCGGCAAACTGCCTGGCACCGGCGACGTGAGCGGGTCCGGGCTTGAGACGCGCCGGTTGCTCGATGGGGGTGACGCCGTCAAGCGCCTGCTTCCACAACGTCTTGTCCTCGGGCTCCGGCGTATCCATCTGCGCTTCGTGTCACGATGAGCTTTTCGCTAACATAGCGGCTTTTTGCTGGCCCTGCATGCACATACTTCTTGCCAATGATGACGGTATCCACGCGCAGGGAATCCGCGTCCTGGCGAATGCGCTGCGTGGTGTCGCGCGGGTCACGCTGGTGGCACCGGATCGCAACCGTTCCGGTGCCAGTCACTCTCTGACCCTCGGGCGTCCGTTGCGGCTCACCGAAGTGGCCAGCAACGAGTACACCGTTGACGGAACCCCGACGGACTGCGTGCACCTCGGGCTGACCTCGCTGCTGGCCAGCGACCCGCCGGACCTGGTGGTCTCGGGCATCAATCACGGGGCCAACATGGGTGACGATGTGCTCTACAGCGGGACGGTGGCTGCGGCGATGGAAGGCCGCTTTCTCGGTTTGCCCGCGATCGCGGTGTCCTGCGTCAACCATGCGGCGGTCCATTTCGAGACGGCCGCACAGATGGTCGTCCGCCTGATCGGCCAGCTGGATTCACACCCGGTACCCGCCAAGACCATCCTCAACCTCAATGTGCCGGACCTGCCGCTGGCGGACATTCGCGGTTTCCGGGTTACGCGGCTGGGGAACCGGCACGTGGCCGAGGGCGTCATCGCGGATACCGATCCGCGTGGGCGGCCCATCTACTGGATCGGGCCTGCCGGTGAGGAGCAGGATGCGGGTGAGGGGACCGACTTTCATGCCGTTGCACAGCGGTATGTGTCGGTGACCCCGCTGCATACCGATCTGACTCATCGCGCAGCGCTGCCCGAGCTCGAACCCTGGCTTGCGGACCCCAGCCCGAGCAATGAGCCAGAATAGGAGCATGGCTGAGGGGACAAACCGCGGGCTTTCCGCCGACTTTTTGCGAAATCGCATGGTGCGTGGGCTTGCCGCGCGCGGGATTCCCGAGCCGATCTGCGAGGTGATGGGGCGGATTCCCCGTCACGAGTTTGCGCCGCCCGGCTGGGACCTTGAGCAGGCCTATGCCGAAAGCGCCTTGCCCATCGGGCACGGGCAGACCATCTCCCAGCCTTATGTGGTGGCCCGAATGACCAGTCTGCTGCTGGAAGGCTGTCCGCACCCTGGCGATGTGCTCGAAATCGGTACGGGCTGTGGTTACCAGACCATGGTGCTGGCCGGTGTCTGCGGGCGGGTCTACAGCGTGGAGCGCATTGCGGCGCTGGCGCAGTCCTCCCGGGAGCGCCTGCACCGGCTGGGGACCTTGCGCGTACACACCAAGCACGGCGATGGATTCGAGGGCTGGCCGCAACACGCGCCGTTTGACGGCATTCTGGTCACCGCAGCTGCGGAAGCGGTGCCTCCGGCATTGCTGGAGCAACTGCGCATCGGTGGGCGACTGGTGATGCCCGTCGGCCCGGCCGGAAAACAGATTCTGATGACGGTGGATCGTCATGACGCCGACACCCTGCGGGTCGGGCGCTTTGATCCGGTGACATTTGTCCCTTTGCTTCCCGAGAAGCTTTAGATAACCAGGTCCAGTCCATGAAAATCTTTTCCCGGCTCTATGTCTGGGTGCTCGAACTGTCCCGCCATCGGCGGGCACCGTCCTGGCTGGTGACGCTGGCGGTAGCGGAGTCGTCGTTTTTCCCGATACCGGTCGATGTCATGCTCGCACCCATGGTGCTGGCACAGCCCCGACGGGCCTGGTGGTTCGCATTGCTGGCAACGCTGGGTTCGGTGGCTGGCGGGGTCATTGGCTGGGTGATTGGTCTGTGGCTGATCGATGCGGTGTTGCCTCTGCTGGAGTCGGTCGGCTACATGGACGCCTACCACACGGCTGAAAGCTGGTTCGAGGAATACGGATTCTGGGCGGTGTTTGCCGCCGGTTTCACACCCATCCCCTACAAGGTGTTCACCATCGCCGCAGGGGCTGCGGGCATGGGGCTTCCCATATTCATCGCCGCAAGCCTGGTCGGGCGCGCAGGCCGCTTCTTCCTGGTCGCAGGACTGGTGCGTTGGGGCGGGCCGGCCATCGAGCCGCACCTGCATAAATACGCGGATCGCATCGGATGGGGCACACTGATCGTATGTGGCGTTGCATTTCTATTCTGGCGCTTGTCGCATTCCTGAGCGGATGCGGTACGCCCTGGCTGCAGTTTGAAGAGGTTCCGCTCACCTACCGGGTGAAGTCGGGGGATACCCTTCACCAGGTGGCATTTCGCTATCAGCTGGACCCCGCTGCACTGGCGCAGTGGAACGGCATTGGCCGGGATGCGCGCATCATTGCCGGTTACGACCTGCGTTTGCGCCCGCCGTTGCCGGGGCAACTGCATCCGGTGCATGGCGGAACAGTCACTGCGCGCAGGCGGACGCCCGAGGCGGTGGCCGCGCGCCCGGTCGCTCCCACAGCTGCACCGGTAACGGCATCAGCGCCGACTCCGGCTCCGGTTCCACCGCGGACTGCTTCCGCCCCGGTGGCGAAAACCCCTGCGGTGGTCAGCGCCGGTAGCGCCGCTGGCCGCTGGCCATGGCCGGTGAACGGCAAGCTCGCGCGCAAGTACGGAACGGGCAACGATGGGATCGACATTGCGGTGGCCCAGGGCACGCAGGTCAGGGCGGTCGCTGGTGGACGGGTGGTCTACGGGGGCAGTGCCCTCAAGGGTTACGGGTTGCTGCTGATCGTGCAGCACGACGATGAAGTCATGAGTGCGTATGCGCACACCTCCGAACTGCTGGTCGGCGAAGGGCAGGCGGTTCGCGCGGGGCAGGTCATTGCGCGCTCCGGCGTCGGGCCGGGGCAGATTCCCATGCTGCATTTCGAAGTGCGACGCAAGGGGCAGCCTGTCGACCCGTTGCCGTGGTTGCAGCCACCGGGCTGAGAAAGCATTTACCGGTACGCACACCGGAAGCGCGTGGTCGTCCCTTATACTGTCGGGCTCCTTTTCTTCCCTCACAATCGGGTCAAAACCCATGCAGACGGTCTTTCCGCGAATCGAACGCCTCCCTCCCTATGCTCTGGCATCCGTAACGGAGATGAAGAAGGCGGCCCGAGCCCGTGGCGAGGACATCATCGATTTCGGCATGGGCAACCCGGATCAGCCCACGCCGCCACACATCGTCGAAAAGCTGACCGAGGCCGCCAACCGTGGGGATACCCACCGTTACTCCCAGAGTCGGGGCATCCCGCGGCTGCGCCGGGCAATCTGCAACTGGTACAAGAACCGGTTCGATGTGGATCTCGACCCCGAGTCCGAAGCCATCGTCACGATCGGCTCCAAGGAAGGACTTGCGCACCTGGCGCTGGCCACACTGGGTCCGGGCGATGTCGTGCTGGTTCCCAATCCGGCTTATCCGATTCACCCTTACGGCGTGGTGATTGCCGGTGCCGACGTACGGCATGTGAAGATGGTTCCCGGTGGTGATTTTTTCCACGAACTGGAAATGGCGATCAAGGAAAGCTGGCCGCGTCCCAAGATGATGCTGCTGTCGTTCCCAGCCAACCCCACCGGCGAGTGTGTCGATCTGGCGTTTTTCGAGCGGGCCGTGGCCATCGCGAAGGAATACGGCCTGTGGATCGTGCAGGATCTGGCTTATGCGGAACTGTGTTTCGATGGCTACAAGGCGCCATCGATTCTGCAGGTGCCCGGTGCCAAGGACGTCGCCGTTGAGTCCTATTCCTTGTCCAAGAGCTACAACATGCCAGGCTGGCGTGTGGGTTTCATGGTCGGCAACCCGGAGTTGATCGCGGCCCTGGGCCGGATCAAGTCCTATCTGGATTACGGCACCTTCACCCCGATTCAGGTTGCGGCCATTGCCGCGCTGGAAGGGCCGCAGGACTGCGTACAGGAAATTTGCGAAATGTACCGCAGTCGTCGCGATGTGCTCTGCGATGGGCTCAACGCCATGGCCTGGCCGGTTGAGAAGCCCAAGGCGACCATGTTTGTCTGGGCGCGGATTCCCGAGCCCTTTGCCCAGATGGGGTCACTGGAGTTTTCCAAGAAGTTGCTCACCGATGCCAAGGTCGCGGTCAGCGCCGGCATGGGCTTTGGCCACCACGGAGACGATTACGTGCGCTTCGCACTGATTGAAAATGAACACCGGACGCGGCAGGCCCTGCGCGGAATTCGCAAGATGCTGGAGAAGGGACTGTGAGTCAGGCCAAGGACATGCAGCCTTTGCGCATCGGTATTCTCGGGCTGGGAACCGTCGGTGCCGGAACCGTCCGCGTCCTGACCGACAACGCGGACAGCATCACCCAGCGCGCGGGTCGCCCGATGCAGGTTGTGGCCGCCGCCGTGCGGGATCCGCATCAGCCGCGGGACTGTCAGCTGGCTGGCATGCGTCTGGAAACGGACCCACTGGCGGTCGCCCGCGCGGATGATGTGGATGTGGTTGTGGAGCTGCTTGGGGGCACCACCGTCGCCCGCGAGGCGGTTCTGGCGGCCCTGCAGGCGGGCAAGTCCGTGGTGACGGCAAACAAGGCGCTGATTGCCGAGCATGGCTCGGAGATCTTTGCGGCCTCGCACGCCGCAAACCGGGTGATTGCTTTCGAGGCGGCAGTGGCCGGTGGCATTCCGATCATCAAGGCCCTGCGCGAAGGGCTGGCCGGCAATGCCATCTCGGAGATCAACGGGCTGATCAACGGGACCACCAACTTCATCCTGACCAAGATGCACAGCGAAGGCGCCTCGTTCGCGCCGGTGCTCAAGGAAGCCCAGGAACTGGGCTACGCCGAAGCCGACCCGACCTTTGATGTCGAGGGCATTGATGCGGCCCACAAGCTGGCCATTCTGGCGATGCTGGCCTTCGACCTGCCGCTGCGGACCGACCGGATCCGCACGCGCGGTGTCGGCATCGTCGATGCGGCCGACCTGAAGGCTGCCGATGCCCTGGGGTACCGCATCAAACACTTGGCGGTGGCCCGGCGTTCCGCGGAAGGCATTGAGCTGCGGGTGGAGCCGACCCTGCTGCCGCAGGACAGCTACCTGGCCAAGGTCGATGGCGTCATGAATGGTGTCATTGTGGTGGGCAGTGCTGTCGGCAGCGCCGGCTTCTATGGGCCTGGTGCCGGTGCACTGGCTACGGCCTCGGCCGTTGTGGCGGATCTGGTGGATATGGCGCAGGGCCGTGTACTGCCGGGGCCGGGGCCGGGCGAGGAACGGCCCTTCGTGGATCCGATGGCGGTCAGCAGCGAGCACTACCTGCGTCTGATCGTCAAGGATGAGCCCGGTGTGCTGCAGACGCTGACCGGGTTGCTTGCCGCTTCCGATGTCAGCATTGAGGCCCTGGTCCAAAAGGAGCTGAAGGCGCCGCTTGGCCATGCGCAGATCGTCATCCTGACGCATTCGGTGCGACTGGGCACGATCGAGGATGTCATGCGGCAGCTGGCTGAACTGGATTGCGTGCTGGAGCCGCCGACCCATTTGCGGGTTTCCAACCGCAACGACTGACCACTCCGCCACGAGCGATGGCGCTTCGTGGCCAACGTAGATGAGAACTATGTCCCAAACGAACTATACCGGCCTGATCGACCGCTACCGCGCCCGGCTGCCGCTGGCCGCCGATGTGCCGGCTGTTGCGCTGGGTGAAGGGCGTACGCCGCTGATCCGGCTGCAGAATATTCCGTCCGATATCGGCTTTACGGGCGAAATCTACGTCAAGTACGAAGGGCTGAACCCCACCGGGTCGTTCAAGGACCGGGGCATGACGGTTGCGGTGACAGCTGCCCGTGCGGAAGGCTCGAAGGCGATCATCTGCGCTTCTACCGGCAATACCTCCGCAGCGGCGGCAGCCTATGCCTCGCGCGCGGGCATGAAAGCCTTTGTGCTGATCCCCGAAGGAAAAATTGCCCTGGGCAAGCTGGCGCAAGCCGGTATCTCCGGGGCCGAGGTCGTCCAGATCCGCGGCAATTTTGATGATGGCATGAGCATCGTCAAGGGTCTCTCCGACGCCTTGCCGATCACGGTGGTGAATTCGATCAACCCCTGGCGGCTGCAGGGGCAGAAGACCGCGGCGTTTGAAATTGTCGAGTCGCTGGGGCGGGCGCCGGACTACCACTGCCTCCCCGTGGGCAATGCCGGCAACATTTCCGCGTACTGGATGGGCTACCGCGAGATGGCGCCGCAAATGGCCGATGAAACACCGATTGCACCGCCAGAATTCCAGTACCAGCGTGAAGCGGTTTGCGACAACCGCCCGGTGATGTGCGGCTATCAGGCCGCCGGTGCGGCACCATTTCTGCGCGGCCACCCTGTCGAGCAACCGGAAACCGTTGCCACGGCCATCCGGATCGGCAACCCGCAGAGCTGGGCGCATGCCGAAACCGCGGTGCGGGAGTCCCGGGGCTGGTTTGATGAATTCACCGACACGGACATCCTCGCCGCACAGAGACTGCTGGCGCAGCGCGAAGGCGTGTTCTGCGAGCCGGCCAGTGCGACCTCGCTTGCCGGCGCGTTGGCGGATATTCGCTCCGGGCGGATTCCTCAGGGCGCGACCGTTGTCTGCACACTGACCGGGCATGGTCTGAAGGATCCCGACATCGCGATCAAGCAGAGTGATGCCCACCCGACCGTGGTAGACGCCGAGCCCGAGGCTGTGGAGAGCGTACTGCGCCAGGCTCTGTAAGGCCGGATGTCAGCACCCATTCCGCGCTGCCGGCCCCGGCAGGTTGACGCGGATCTCCAGGCGGAATTATCCCGACGCGGGGCAGATGCCGTACTGGCGCGCTTTCTCGCCGGCCGCCTGACGCAACCCGTTGATGTTGCGCAGACGCTGGCACCCGGGCTGGGTGATTTGCCGAACCCGGACGCGATCCCCGATATGGGGCGAGCGGTCGCCCGCATCTGTCGTGCCATCCGCGAGCAGGAAAAGATTGTCTTTGCCGTGGATCACGACATGGACGGGCAGGCGAGCGCGGCGGTCCTGTGGACGGCCTTCACCGGGCATTTCGGAGTCGCTGCCGATCGCCTGTCAGTGGTCAGCAGCCACCGCTTGCGCGAGGGCTATGGCATAACCGCGCCGGTTGTCGCCCGAATTCGCGAGCTGAACCCCGGGCTGGTGATATCCGCTGACAAGGGCTCCTCGGATGAAGCGCGCATTGCCGACCTCAAGGCGGCGGGGATTGACGTCATCGTCACCGATCACCACGCCGTCCCGGCCGAGGGACCGCCGGCGAGCGCCTATGCCTGCGTTAACCCCACGCGGGAGGATTCCGGCTTCGACCCGACGGTGTGCGGTGCTGCCGTGGCGTTTTTCTGCATGGCAAGGGTGCGCACGGCACTGCTGGAAGAGGGCTATTGCAAGACGATCCCGCCGTTGACCCCGCTGTTGGATTATGTGGCGGTGGCGACCATCGCGGATTGTGTTTCACTGCGGCCCGATACCGGCGCGATCAACCGCACGCTGGTGCACCACGGGCTCAGGCGTCTGAACGCCCAGCTGCGTCCCTGCTGGCAGGTATTCTGCGAAAGCCGCGAGGGCGCGCCCGTGGACTCGCAAACCGTCGGCTTCCAGCTGGCACCCGCGGTTGCGGCAGCAGGCCGGCTGGACTGGGCGGATGTCGGTTTCGACTTTCTGACCGCGGGGGGCAGGGAATCGGCCGCGCGGTTGTGGAACACGCTGCTGGAAGAAAACCAGGAGCGCAAAGCGGTAGAGAAACGGGTGCGGGAAGCGGCGATTGCCGTGGTCGACGCCGCCCCGCTGCCCAGTGCCATCGCCGTGTTTCTTGCCGATGGCCACAGCGGGGTGCATGGCATCACCGCCAGCCGTCTGGTGGAGCGATATGGGCGGCCAGCAGCGGTATTCGCGCCGCGCGGGCGCGGGGCCCGGGAGGACGATGTGGCGGCAGAGGCCGCGACTGATGGCGGCGAGCCCCTGATCTCCGGGTCTTTCCGCAGCATTCCCGAGTTGCACATGCGGGATGCCCTGCAGCGTATCGACGATGCCGAGCCCGGTCTGCTGGTCGGATTCGGCGGGCACGCCGGTGCGGCCGGCGCAACGCTCCGGGAGGCCGATTTCGTACGCTTTGCGGCTGTCTTCGATACGGTCTGTGCATCGATGCTCACGGGGGTGGACCTGCGGCCCTGTCAGTGGGTCGACGGTGCGCTGGAGCCGGCCGAAATCAGTCTGCACACGGTGGACAGCTTCGCCCGGCTCGACCCCTGGGGGCGTGACTTCCCATTGCCGCAGTTTGCCGGCAGATTCCAGGTGGAGAGCGTGCGTGCGCTGGGGGACGGTACCCATCTCAAATTCGGGCTCTCCACGCCGGGTGGAGTGCAACACGAAGCCATCTGGTTCAATGCCCGTGAAGACGCCGATGCCCCCCTGCCGCTTGCGGTCGGTGAAAGCTGCGATCTGATCTACCGCCTTCAGGACAATGTCTGGCGCGGTGTGCGGCGGCTGCAGTTGCAGGTGGTCTGCACCGCGGATGCCTGGGATGGCGCGGTGCCGAACCCGGCCGGGGTGGCTAGCGAATCCGGAAGCGCTGTTCGCTGATTTCTGCGGCGGGCTCGTGAACGTGATTGCCCATCAGGAAGTTCACACCCAGTTGCCACAGGCGCGCCATGGCGTTGGCACTGCTGACGTGTTCGGCAATGGTGTGGATTTTGTGTTCGCGGGCCACATCCATGATCAACCGGAAGCTGGACATGTCCTTGCTGTCATCCGCGATGGCTGCGGTGAAGTCGGAATGCAGCTTCACGTAGTCGACCGGCAGGCGTTCCAGCAACTCGTGTGAGCGGCTGGAGATGCCGAAATGGTCAATGGCCGTCGCGATGTTCATGGCATGCAGGCCTTCGAGCAATTTCAGCGCATTGCGCAACTGGGTCTGCAGCATGCGTTCGCGAATGACGATCACCAGCGAGCGGTCCGTCACGCCGGCTTCCAGCCATTGCTGGCCCATCCATTTCAGGAAGCTGTCGTACTCGCGCACGGTGGCGATGTCGACCCGGACAAAAAAGACTTCCTTGCGCTTTTTCTTTTCCGCTTCGCTGAGGCGGGCAAGTGCGCTGCTGATCACCCAGCGGTCAACCTGGGGCATCAGGTTGTGTTCCTGC
>JBFHON010000030.1:0-15168 GCA_041593295.1 Oceanococcaceae bacterium
AGCCCACCGGTGGAATCCGGAACATTTTCTTGTAGGTCCGGGGCAGCACCCAGATCGCACGGGACTTTTCCAGCGAGTTTGCACTTTCGTGTACCAGCACCGTGAAATCCGGCTGCTGGGTACCCTTACCAAAGGTGGTCAGGTAGTAAAGCAGAATGTTTTCCCGGGCCAGGTCCGCCGGATCGCTGATATTCGCGTAGCGGGAAAAGCTTTCCTCATACTGAACCAGCGTGCCATTGTTGCTGCCATCCTTGCGCACCACCGATTGCCGGGTCGTCCGCGAAACGGCTTCGCCGCGCCACCGCAGCCGGTGATTCCACATCGCCTCGACCCCGTTTTCCGGCGAAGGGAACGGGAAGCCCAGCTTGGCTCCACTGATGGCGTCTGAGCCCAGCAGTTTGGCGCGCCCGCGATTCTTCTTGGTCGCCTCACGGATCTCTACCGGGTAATTGACGCTGCGACGTGATGGGTAGACCGGCATGCGGAACTGCGGGTTCTGGCGCAGCAGCGCGCGATGGCCATCTGACAGCCAGGGCTCCCAGTCCGCCATGTTGGATTGGTCCAGCACCACCAGAGGGACATCATCGGCATACGGATTCTCGGCGCTGGAAGAACGCGGCAGGCCGCCCTCGAACGGTGGAATGCGGCCATCGGCATTTGCCGACGCTTCCGCACCGACATCGGTGAAACCGAGGGCCTTCGGCGCCCCCGAGGAACGAACGCCCGCCCCACGCAAACGCTCGGCTGTCTGCCGAACCGCGGCCTGCTGGCTGACACCTGCACCAGCCACCGCATCAGCGGAGGCCTGGCCAGAGTCCAGGTAGCTGATCCACTGATTGGCACTGTTCTTGTAGCGGTCGATTGTTGCCGCACGCACAAAGGCGGCCCGGGCCGCATCGAGGCGTCCGCGCTGAAACTCGGCCTGCCCCAGCATCATGGCGACGGCGCCACGCCGTGGTGCGCTGTCGACCCCCATGCCCAGGCGCAGGTTGCGGGCTGCGGAATCCCAGTCGCCATCGTTCAATGCCAGCTGACCCAGCTGCAGTGATGCCTCGGCGGAGGGAGCCAGCGCCAGCCGACGCTGGAGCACCTGTCGCGCATCGGTGTATTCCCGCGCAGCCAGCCACAGGGCTGCCAGTTGATCCAGTTGCTCGGGTGTTGACTCCAGCTGACCTGCGGCCATGCCCTCTTCCATCAGGCTGGCAGCAGCCAGCGGAATACCCGCCTCGGCGAATGCGGCAACCAGCGCCAGACGCTGCTCCGCGTCGATCAATGCGTTGAGTCGCCATGCCGCCAGCCGGTCTGCCAGAGCCGTTTCCCTGCGTTGCAGACCCAGCTGCGCCTTGATGCGCAGCAACCACGCCTGACCCAGCCGCGGATCCGACTCCAGTACCTCCGAGGTGCGCTGCAACACCCGGCTCCATTGCCGGTTGTTCGCGGCGACGGTCGCGTCAAGGAGACGGTCGTCATTGGTCGGTGTCGGGGCATCCATCAGCTTGCTGACCGTTTTCCCTGCTTCCTGCCAGCGGTCGGCCCTGGCGTAGGCTGCCGCGAGCTGGCGCAGCGCCGCCGGGTCGTTCATGTCCTTGAGGGAAGCCAGCAACCGGATGACGTCCTTGTCCTTGCCCAGCTTGGCAGCGAGCAGACCGGCATCCTTGAGCAATCGATCCTTGGCGAAATCCGAAACGGCATTCAGCCCCACGGCCTCCTGCAGTCGCTTGAATGCCTCTTCGGTGCGCCCTTCGGACTCGGCCTGCGCGGCAATCTGCGCCAGCAGCATGGTTCGGGCGTAGGGGTCACTGACAGTGGCCAGCGCGGCCTCGGCATCGAATTCCGCCTGGCTTCTTTTCAGCGCGCCCTCAGACACACCTCGCGCCTCGGAACGGTACTGATCGGCCGACGCCGCGGATGAATACAGCACCACCATGAGCAGCAGCGGAGCGGTAAGGACTGCACGCATGCACTCAGTTCCAGTTGTATTGATAGTCATCAAGCTTGAAATCAAAGCGTTGCTGCACTTCGCGGGCGCCCGAACTGACCGGGTAAATCCAGTTGCGGACCGACTCGATCATGGCGGCCTCGAACACCCCCTTGGGTTGGGCGTCAACGATGCGGATGTTGGTGACGCGCCCCTCCTTGGTGACGTAAAAGACCACTTCGACCCAGCCTTCGATGCCTGCCTCGTAGGCTTCCTTGGGGATCTGTGGCCGCGCCGTGGATAGCGGCACCAGTGTGCTGCCGTTGATGCGCTCACCGCGCCCGGCGCCACTGCCGGCCCGCCCCGGGGCGAAGCCACCAAACCCGGCCATGCCGACCGCACCGCCGCCAAGCTTCACGTCAGGGCTGGGGATGTCGAGCGAGGTTGCCGTGGAGGGCGCCAGGTTGACCGGCATCGCCACATCCATGGTCAGGGCAATCGCGGGCATGTTCGGAGGCACCGGTGGCGCCTCCACCGGTTGCGAGGATGCCGCTTCTTCCTGGGTCTGGTCCGGCGGTGGCGGTGCCACCTCGATCAGGACCGACGCGGTTTCGCCACCGCGCCCCCCTTCCGGCGGCAGCACCAGCCAGTGCATCAGCCAGAACAGACCGAAGACGGCCAGCACCGAAAACACCACAACAAAGGGCCAACGCATGGCAGGCCTCAATCGCCGGTGGCGGCGACGGCAATCTCCCGCACGCCGGCCAGACGCAACTCATCCATGACATCGACCACCATGCCGTGTCGGGCCTCCTTGTCGGCCTGCACGATGCCGGTCGCCTCCGGATTTTCCAGGCGAATGCGGGCGACTGCCGCGCGCAGGCCACTGAGCGTCACGGCCTGCCGGTCGACCCAGATTTCCCCGTTGGCGGTCACCGCCACGTAGATGCTGGTGGCGGCCTGCTTTTGTGCGCTGGCGGCCTGCGGGCGGTTGACCTCCACACCCGCTTCGCGAACAAAGCTGGTCGTCACGATGAAGAAGATCAGCATGATGAAAACGATGTCGAGCATCGGCGTCAGATCGAGCCCCTGCTCGGCATCGCGCCGGTCGTGTCTGCGGGCAGCCATCAGGCGAAATCCAGTGCGTCGGCCAGTTGATCAACCGCCCGACGGACCCGGCTGCGCAACTGGGTAAAGAAAAACAGCCCCGGCAGCGCGACCACCATGCCCGCCATGGTCGGCAGCGTCGCCTGCGAAATACCCGAAGCCATCGCCCGGGGCTCTGCGGTCCCGGCAACTGCCATCACATCGAACACCGTCATCATCCCCGTCACGGTGCCCAGCAGCCCCAGCAGCGGACAGATCGCCACCAGTGCAGCCAGCACGGGCAAGGTGTTTTCCAGCCGTATGCGGGCTTCGCTGATATGGCCTTCGCGAATCTTGTGCGCGAGCGTGCTGTGGCGATCCTTGCGCGCCATCCAGGCCGCGACGATACGCTTGCGTGCCCGTGGCCAGGCCAGAAAGATTTCCACATAGCGTTCAAAGACCAGCACGAAGAGCATGATCGCAGTCAGGAACAGAGCCGGCAGCAACGGGCCTCCCTGGTCAATGAGTTCGGCAACAGCAATGACGGCATTCATGCCGACACCTCCGCCGACTCCTCGTTCTCGCGCAGCGCTGCGAGCAAACCCGCGCTCTGCTGATCCAGTCGCTGCACAATGCTGCGACTGCGGGCAACGATGATGCTGTGCAGGAACAGCAGCGGCACTGCCACCACCAGACCCAGAACCGTCGTCATCAGGGCCTGCGAAATACCCCCGGCCATCAGTTTCGGGTCCCCCGTGCCAAACAGCGTGATGGCCTGGAAGGTTTCGATCATGCCGGTCACGGTTCCCAGCAGGCCCAGCAATGGCGCCACCGCTGCCAGCAGACGGACGGTGTCCTGCAGGCGTTCAATGCGCGGCAGTTCACGCATCACCGCCTCGTCGGCTGCCAGCTCCAGCGAAGCAAAATCCCGGCGCGCATACTCATCGCGCAATGCCAGAATGCGGCCCAGCGGGTTGTTCTTGCGCGGTTGCTGAGGCTCGCGTGTCTGCGCGCTGACCCGGGCACCGACAAACAGCAGGTAAACCAGCTGCACGCTGCCCAGCACCAGACCTATCGCGCCCAGCACCAGAATGATCAACCCGATCACGCCCGCCTGAGCGACCCGTTCACGCAGGCTGGGTCGGGTTTCCTGCAAGCCGAGCAGCATGCCACCCGTGGGATCAATGATCAGCCCCTCACCCGCGGAACCAATCACCCGATCCGCCAGCTTGGGCTCCGGCTGCCGGGCAATGATTTCCGGCGGTGCACCACCGCCGCGCCAGCGCAGGTAGGCCCCGTCCGGGTCCCGCAGCGAAAAGCCGCCGTATCGCGTAATCACCGTGGGGACCAGGTCGCCTTCGGTGGTTCCCACCGGCACGCGGATGCGCTGGACCGTGGCCAGAGCCGTCGCTTCGGCCTGCAGCTCCAGCCACAGGGACTCGAGCTCCGCCGCCGAAGGCACATCCGACACCCGGGTCAGCGCAGTAATCCGGCTCAGGCGCTGCGGATCATCCAGACTGACCAACGAGGTGGAAAACTGCTGCAATGTCCCGGTCGCCGTATCCCGCAGCGTGGCTGCGACACCCTGCAGGTCGCCGCTGCGTTTTTCCAGGTCCGCCTTGCGCGCGGCAATCTTTTCCCCCAGTTCGCGAATCTGCTTGCGCAGCGCGTCGGCCTCCCGCTCACTCCTGGCCGCCACGGCTTGCGCCTCGCGCAGCAACCGGGCCTGTTCGTTCTTGCGGGCGAGAAAACGGCTTTCACGTTCCTGGTGCTGCGCACTTTGCTGCTGGGCTTCGGCACGCACCGACTCGAGCAGCACATCCAGCTCCGAAGCCTGTGCCGGCAGCATCAGGGCAATGCCCACACCGGCACACAGGCCGAAAAGACGACGCCGGATCATCGCTCACCTCCAGCGGGAACGGACCGGACTACCGAGAAGTCACCCGGCAGGTTCAGCAACGCCGGTGACGCCTGCTCCTGCGCAACCCGCAGTGCCTGCTTCAGCGCCGGCAGGCTGGTTGCGGGCAGGCTGACAAAGCGCTGCGACTCCGCACTCCACTGCCAGGCTTCGGTCGCATCCAGCGAGATCGCGTACAGCGCCAGCCGACCGACCTGCAGCAGATCGACCAGCTGACTCCGCGGCGCGCCGGGCAGGTTCACCCTTTCGGCCTTCAGCATCCGCCCGGCCTGCGCCTCGGCTTCCCAGGCCGAGTACACCGCGCGGTATTGCTCTGCCAGCCCGACCTCCGGGTCGGCGAGCATTGTTCGCAGGTCCGCCAGCCGTTTGTCACGCGCCTCACGGTCGAAAGGCTGATCAGCGGCGACAAACTCGGCCAGCGCATCGGTCATCCGCACCAGCAAAGGCACCATGGCGGCGCGGCTTTCCTCGACACGGCCCAGTGCCGCCTCGATGTCGGCAAGCCGGGCCTGCTGGGTCTGCACCTGCTGCTCCAGCTGCTGCTTGTACAGGCGCAGCTGCTCCGCACGCAGCAGCGCGCCGCGATACTCCTGCAGCGCCTTGCGGGTGGCGTCATCCAGGCCGTCGATGCGCTCCTGTGAGAGCGCAGCCGCACGCTGGCCTCTGACAATCTCCGTCTCGACGCGATCCGCGCTCGCCGCCTGCGCGGCGGTGACCGCCATGCCCAGCAAAACCGAAACCGCCATGCAGCGGAAATTACTCATCCGTGTTGTCTCCTCGGAACCGATGTTCAGATCATTTTCGACATATTGGCCAGGCGCTCTGCCTGAGCCAGATTCATGTTGCGGTATATCGTGGCCGCGATACGGGGGTAGCGCCGACGCATGGCATCCAGGTCAGCCCCGTTGAAGGCCAGCAAACGGGCTGCCGTCTGAGTCTCGACATTGGCCGTCCGCTTCTGCCCAAAATAACCGACCTCGCCCATTACTGCACCGCGCTCCATGATTGCGAGTTCCCGCTGACCGTCTTCCCGGTCAAGAAAGGCCCGAAGCCGGCCATCAATGACGACGTAGATATCTTCGGCATCCTGGCCCTGGGTGATCACGCGCTGGCCCTGCGAGTAGTCCTGCACGCGCGTCATCAATGCGAACGTTCGCGCCTGCCGCGCGCTCAGCCCCGCAAACAGCGGAATCGATTTTTCCGGGTCGGCGCCCAGATCCAGACGGATCACATCCCACAGCGTGACCAGCCGCACACCGGAGCCCAGAGCCGGGGTAAAGATCACGTCAAACAGCCAGGCAATGGCCAGTGTTGCCGACGCCAGCAGGCCGAATTGCACCTGGTTCTGCAGTGGCGACAGCGCCATCAGGCCAAATCCCGTGCACAGGGCGACGGTGGTGAACGTCACCGGGCGCAGCACCCCGCGCAGGGCCACGGCCACGGCCTTGGATTCGTCCGCCAGCTGGCGCGATGCGGTATTGAACCGCACCAGGAAGTGAATGGTGTCGTCCACCGCGACCCCCAGCACGATGCAGGCGATCAGGCTGGTCGTCGGGTTCAGCGAGATGTCAAAGAGCCCGAGCAAGCCGTAGTACACCGCCACCGGCATCAGGTTGGGCAGCATGGCCAGCGCCGCAACGCGCCACGAGGTGAACAGCGCGGCCAGGACCAGGTAGATCATGACCGCGGCCACACCCACCGTAAGCCACTGGCCCGACGCAATATTGGTCACCGTCTCGGTCAATGTGACCGAGTCACCGGTCACCGTGACCTCCAGTCGCCGGGGCATCTTGTCGAGCTGGGGCTGCAGGCGGTCCAGCAGGCTGCGGATGGCCGCGGAATTTTCCTCGTAGCTGCGGACCAGAATCCGCGCCGTCGCAAAGCGCTTGTCGACCACCGCGTTCATCGCCGGGCTGGCCCCGAACAGCAGCAGCTGCTTGATTTCCCGCGCTGAATCCGGCACCCGGTCGGCACTGCTGACACCTTCGCCGAAGCCCTGCCGAATCAGCTGCAGGTAATCCAGAATGGATTGTGAAGACCCGACCTCCGGCTGCACCGCCAGCCAGGCCTGCAGCCGCTCCATGGCGCGCAGAACCTCAGGCTCGGTGAAGGTATCCTCGACAAAACCCTCCAGCACGATGGAGAAGCCATTAACGCCGGACAGTGCCGAGTTGATCTCCTCGAAATCCACGCGCACCGGGTGATCCGGCGCAAAGCTGCGCACATAATTGGTGCCGACCTTGACCTGCACCAGGCTGATGGCCCCCAGGACCAGCACGGCGCTTCCGGCAACGAGAATGCCGCGACGATGGCGCAGCGCGAAGGCGGAAAACCGGGCGGCCCAGCGGTCGAAGAACTCCGAACCGTCCACCTTGGCCGGGGTGCAATGCGCGGTGCCCAGCAACAGTGGCAGCACGCACAGGGCCAGGAAAATATCGATCGCCACGCCCAGAGCGCTGAACGCCGCAAACTCACGCACCGCCTGCAAGGGATTCAGCAACAGGGCGAGAAAACCGGCGATGGTGGTTGCGCCGGTCAGCAATAGCGGCAGACGCAGGCTGTCGATGGTATCGGCCACCACGACATCGCAGTTGCCCTCTTCCCGGCGGCGCAGTCGCGCTAGGTAGTCGGACTGCGCGTGCATGGCATAGGCCAGCCCCAGCGTGACCACCACGGGCGGCATGATCGCGCTGACCAGCGTCAGTGGCGTATCCAGCACCACGACGACAGCCAGTGTCCACAGCAGCCCCGTACCCACCATCAACAGGGTCAGCGCCGCTCCCTTCACGCTGCGAAATGCGACGACGGTGATCAGCCCGGTCAGCACCAGTACCAACGGCACCAGAATCACCAGCTGCTCGGCCACCGTCCGGGCCACCCCCGCCTTGACGACCTCGGTCCCGGTGATGAACACCGGCAGCTGCGGGACCAGTTCACTGACGCTGGATTTCAGTGCGCCGACATAGCCGTCATCGGCAAACAGTAACGCCGGGTCTTCACTGAAATGCAGCACGAAGGCTGCGACCTGGCCATCCTTGCTCAGCAGCAGACCGTTGACCAGCGGGTTGGATGCCAGCGCGTCTTCCAGGGCCGCGATCTGCTGCGGGTTGCCGGCGGGCAACTCCGCAAAGGGCTCGACGACCACATATCCATCGGCATCGAGCGAACTGCTGACTGCCGTCGCCAGCGAATCCACACGCAGGATCTCGCTGCGGCGGGACAGCATCTTGTGGATGCTGCGCAGGGCCTGCAGCCCGTCGTTCGAGCGCCAGTCGCGACCACCAACGGCGAGTACGGCGACCTGCTCGGCACCGAACAGGGCGGAGGTGTATTTCTGAAATGCCCGCGACGGGCTGTTCGGGTCCAGCAGGCGGTCGACCGTCGGGTCGATGCGCACCCGTGTCCCCACACCGTTCGGACTGACATCCAGCACCACGAACAGCGCAAGCAACGTCAGCACCCCCGCGAGGAGCAATACCGACCGGCGCGCAGCGACCAGGCGCTGGCCGAAGCTCAGTTGCTGCATTCAGTAGGCCCCGTCAGCGTCCATGCATGAAGGTCCGGGGGTCAAACAGGCGTGCCGCGAGATCCCGGTCATAAATGACCTTGTCGATGTAGAGCTCCGAGCTGCTGCGTTCCCGCAAGTTTTTCAGCTGGACCCGTTTGGCCATCCAGTGCCCATCCACCTCCTGCAGGTCCCGCGGCTCCACCCACATGTTCTTCACCGGACCGGCGTCATCGTAAAAACGCCCGCTGACCACAACGCAGCTGGCCCCATCCACGGTCAACTCCACCTGCGTGTATTGCGTATCAGTTTCTGCCTCGGCGGCGGGCCTGACCATGACCTTGAGTGCCGGCCGGCCTTCCCATTCCACCCCGGCCACCATCTGACTGTCCCCATGGACCAGCAGACCGCGCAACAGCTTGACGTCCTCGTAACTGAAGTCCGTCCCCCAGAGCGACTGCCCGGCCATGCTGCCGACGATGCGGCGCGTCCGGTTCAATGCCGGCAGGTACATGAACATGGCGTCACGGCGCGCACCAGCGATGACCAGATAACGCGAACCGGACATGTCGGCCGGCGCTTCAACATTGATCATCACCGCCGTTTCTTCATTCAGCCGCATGCCATAGACGCGGGCACCGAGCGTGCGCCCGCCGCTGCCTCCGGATACCAGCCGCACTTCCTGAACCAGTGACTGCGCCGGCAGGTTTGCCGTCAGGCAGGTCCGCAATTCTTCCATGGTTGTTGGCACGCCTTCCTGCGCCTGACCGACCGTACATGCCACTAGCAACATCAATACCAAACCGATTCGCATCTGCGTCCCCCGATAAACCGATTGCAGGCGGCAGTGTAGGGGTTTCACGAAGCGGTTGGCGACGCCGCGCGACGCAGCTCGGGCACAAAACGGACCCCTGTTGCCGCCATCAGGCGACGCAGTCGCGCGCGGTCCCGGCGGCACTCGCGCAGGCGCAAACGCGCCGCCAGGGCCCGTACCAGCCAGTACAGCTGCCCATTCTTCATCGCGATATGCACCCCACGCTCGGCGTCCGATAGGGCGGCATCCTGGTCGCCACCGGCATCGGCGATCACCGACAGGGCGACCGCGTGGGCGGAGGCAAATAACTCTCCCGGCTTGCCCGGAGCCGTATGCGGTGTCCACTCGCGCAGCATGGTCAGCGCCTGGCGGGGCTCACCGTTGTAGGCCAGCACCAGGGCCAGCGAGCGGGTTGCCAGCTCATCAAAGGTCGGACTGCCAAACTCGCGAGCTACTTCGGTGGCGCGCCGGGCGAGTGCGTCCAGACCGTCTCTTTGACCCTTGGCCAGCCGCATCTCGGCCAGGTTGCTGTACATCCAGCTCACCGGCACTGCGGCATCTTCGGAAAAACGGATGACACGCTCCAGTTCAGCGATGGCTTCATCGACCTGCCCCGCCGAGGCCAGCAGCAGCGAATAGAACCCGCGGGAGGTGTAGGTATCCCGCTGCGGCGGACCCTGGCGCCAGGCACCCTGGTCATCCGCATCCAGTACGGTCAGGCCACGCCGAACCGCGCCACGAGCCAGGTGGGCCAGCAGGATCGGCACCCGAAACCGCTCCAGCAGATCGGTGGAACCCAGCTCACGGGCCAGCAGCATGGCCGAGCGAACCTGCTTGAATGCCCGCCGGGCATCGCCGTGATTCAGCGCGTGGGTCGCCGTGGACATCCAGAATTCGACCTGGGCGTAAGGGTCTTCGTTGCGCGCCAGATAGCTCTCGCTGCTTTCGATCCAGAGCTGATGCTCGGTGTGCGGAACCTCCGCGAATGTGGACCCGCGTAGCAGCCCGGCGTGAATCTGAAACAGCAGCTGATCACGCTCCGGGCTGGTGTTTTCCCGTTCGGCCTGCTCCTTGGCCAGTCGCCCCAGGCGCATTCCTTCGGCTACGCCGAACCGCCCCATGTTTTGCATCGCAGCCAGGTTGGCCCGGGCCGCCGCCAGATTGTCCCCGGCGCGCTCCCAAAACACCCCCAGACGGGGGAGTTGCTCCAGAGGTACCTGGCCCTGCTCGATCGCCGGCGACAGCCAGGCAGCCAGCCGGGCATAGCGCGCCCGGCTGACGGTTTCCAATTGCCGACGACGGGCTTCCTCCAGCAGCAGGCCATGGGTAATGCGCCATTGTTCACCCTCGTCCAGCGGCTCGAGGAAACCACCGTCCAGCAGTTCCTCGACCTGCTCCTGCAGCACGGCACCTTCGCGCCCGACAGTTGCCGCAAGCCACGACAGGCAGAAATCTCGGCCAATCAGTGCCGCACACTCCAGCACCTCACGCGCGGGTGCGGTCAATCGGTCGATGCGCGCCGCCAGTAACGATTGCACGGTTCGCGGCAGGGCAATGGTGGCCTCGGCAACGAGCTTGCGCATGCCGCGCGAGCCTGCAAGCACCCCACTGTCGACCAGGTGGGCTACGGCCTCTTCTATGAAATAGGGATTCCCCTCGGCATACCGGGCCAGACGCGCCCCAAGGGGGTGCGTTGTCACCCATTCCCCGACCAGGGCCGCAGCCAGCTGCAGCATGTCGTCGTCGGTAATCGGGCGCAGGCGAATCGCCGAACCGGGCGAAGATTGCACCCAGTCGGGCATCACGGTGGGCCGCGTGGTGATCAGGACCAGTGCGTCGCTGTGTTGCAATAGCTCCGGAATCCACAGCGCAAGATGTTCCCGGGTGGCTTCGTCAATCCAGTGCCAGTCGTCCACCCAGAGCACGACCGAACGGCCGCTGAAACTGCGGCAGAAGAGCGCCGGCAGGCTTTTCTGCTGCCGCTCCACGGCCTCCGGGGTCAGCGGCTGGTTGCGGGCGGAGTCCCCGATCTGAAGAAACTCCAGCAATGCAGGCAGTACCTCCTGCAGTTGCGGGTGCTCCAGCATCACCGCGCCGGCGACGATGCGCCGCGCTTCGCTGAGCGGAGTGCCCGGCACGACACCCAGCCAGCCCGCAAGCATGGCGCGCAAGGGTGCCATGGGCTGGGCTTCGCCCTGCGAGACCGGCGCGCATTGCAATACGGCAGCCGGGCCTTTGCCCTGCGCCCGCCAGGCTTCCAGCATTTCGGCGCACAGCCGGCTTTTGCCCAGCCCGGCATCGCCCTCGACCACGACCAGTTGCCCACCCTCGCGGGCAACCACCGCGCTCTGGTAAGCCCGTTCCAGCACGGCCCTTTCATTCAGTCGTCCGACGAAGGGGGAAAGCCCCCGCCGCCGGGAGCGATCCAGTCTCTGCAGGCCGCTGTTGATGCCGCGCAACTCGAATACCCGCACGGTCTCGTCAACGCCCTTTACCGGCATTTCGCCGATCGCACGCAGGTCGCAATAGTCCTCGACCAGCGTCGCCGTATTCCAGGTGAGGTACACGCTACCGGGTTGCGCAAGGTTTTCCATCCGCGCCGCGATGTGCACCGTCGCGCCTTGCGCGGTGTAGTCCTGCCGGGTGCCGTCGGCAATGCTGCCAACGACCGCAGCTCCCGAATTCAGGCCCATGCGCACACCAAAATTCAGCCCGCGCTCCAGACGCACGGTATCCGCCAGCCGCTCGATACGCTGCTGGGCCTCCAGCGCCGCTGCACACGCGCTCAGTGCGTGATTTTCCAGCGCATGGGGCGCACCGAACAGAGCCATGACGCCGTCCCCCGTGTACTGGTTGATCACACCACCGGCGCGCTCGATGACAGCCGAAACGGCAGTGAAGAATTGTCCTAACAACTGGTGCCAGGCTTCAGCACCGAGCACTTCTGCCAGCCGGGTCGAGCCGGCGATGTCGGCGAACAACACCGTGACCACACGGTTTTCGCCCTGCAGCGGTCGCGGGCTCGCAGATTTCGCGGGCTCGGCTCCGGGGGCAGCCAATGCATGGCCGCAATGCATGCAGAACCGGGCTTCCCGTGGGTTTTCAGCGAAACAGTGCGAACAGCTCAGCATGGCCTCCCCTTTTTCTGCCGACCATGATGCCAGCACTTGAGCCGGGAGGGCGTTGCTGCCATTCTGCGCACATCGCTTTGTGCAAACCGAAATTCATGCTTGAGATCGGGTTCTGGTTATTTGTCGGTCACGCGATGGGTGACTTCGCGCTGCAGTCGGACTGGATGGCGGTTTACAAGAGCCGCCACAACAAGGACGTGCATGTGCTCTCCAACGCACCGGGCCTCATCTGGATCCATGTGCTGGGGTCGCACTGTGCCGTACACGCCGGCGCGGTAGCGCTTGCCACCGGCAGCCTGCTGCTGGGTCTGTTCGAGTTCATCGCCCATTTCGTCATTGACTTCGCAAAAAGCGAAGGCTGGTTCGGTTTTCACACCGACCAGTTCCTGCACCTGGGCTGCAAACTGCTCTGGCTGGTCCTGCTGGGCACAACCTCCATCGGCAGCCTGTGAGCGGTCCGTCGATTCATGTGATCGGTGCGGGTGCTGTTGGCACGATCCTCGCCGCCCATCTGGCCGAAACCCGCCATAACCCGCATCTGATTGTCCGCGAGAAAGACCTTGATCGCATGGCCGGCGTGGACTGCCTGCGCGTGGACCGGGTCAATGCCCACGGCTGCCTCGAAGTTCCCAAGCCGTCCATTTCGACCCGCTACGAGTTTGCCCCGGGCGACGTCGTGCTGATCTGTGTCAAACACCGGGACCTGGAAACCGTGCGCCAGCATCTCGAGGAGTCCGGTGTCGACGACCTGATCCTGGTGCCCTGCCTCAACGGTGTCAGCGCCGCAGCCTGCCTGCGACGTCACTTCCCCAAGGCGGAAGTGGCGCTGCTGACCATCATGTTCAATGCCCAGTTACTCGAACCCCTGCATGCCCGCCTGACCACGAAGCCCGAGGTGCTGCTCAACTCCAGCAACCGCAAGCTGTTTCAGCTGCTTTCGGAAAGCGGGCTGGTCGTCAAGCAGGCGCAGACCGAATCCGTTGCCTGGGGCAAGCTGCTGATCAACCTGGCCAATGCGCTGTGCGCGCTGACGCACACCACCTTCAAGGATGTGCTCAGCGAACCGGACATGCGCTACTGCTTCGTGCGGGTGCTCGACGAGGCCACTTCCATCATGGACCGCGCCGGCATCCGCTATGACCTGCCCATCGCACTGCCTTATCGCGCGTACCGCGTGTTCATCCAGCACGGCGGCCCGATTCCCTGGTGGTTTGCGCGTCTGAAGAACGGACTGACCGATTCTGCCTATCCGTCAATGGTTGCCGATATTGAGTGCGGCAAGACCACCGAGGTCGAGCAGCTCAACGGACAAATTGTCGAGATGGCCAGGGAGCACGGCCTGAGCGCACCGGTCAACGCCCTGATCGTGGAAATGGTCACCGCGCTGCACGGTGAGCCACAGGATTACTTTCTGGCGCCTCGCGCCCTGCGTGAGCGCATCGACGCCGTCTAACGGCTATTTCCCGGAAAACTGCGGCGTGCGCTTCTGCATGAAGGCCATCACGCCCTCACCGAAATCAGGCGAACGGCCGCACAGGCGCTGCTCATCGGCTTCAGCCTGCAACTGGCTTTCCAGAGTCGAATGCTCCGCCGCGTCCACCAGCGCCTTGATGCGCCCCAGGGCCGCGGTGGGCGCTGCGGCCATTTTCTGCGCAAGCTCGAGTGCCACCTGCGGCAAGGTTTCTGCCGGGTGCACCTCGGCGATCAACCCCCAATCTAGTGCCGTGGCCGCGTCGATGGTTTCTCCGGTCATCATCCAGCGCATGGCCCGGTTCCGCCCGATCAGGCGCGGAATGGTCCAGGTTCCCCCGGCATCGGGCACCAGTCCGATCTTGATGAAGGCCTGCAGAAATTTCGCACTGTCGGCCGCAATCACCATGTCGCAGGCCAGGGCGATATTGCAGCCCGCGCCGGCCGCGGTGCCATTCACCGCAGCAATCACCGGTTTGGGCATCTCCCGGATGATTCGCAGCAAGGGGTTGTAGCGCTCCTCCAGCGAAGCACCCAGGTCGGGAAGCTCTCCCGGTTTCGGCATCGACGCCGGGTCACTCAAGTCGGCTCCCGACGAAAAGCCCCGTCCCGCTCCCGTCAGAATGACGGCCCGCACACCCGGGTCCTCTGCAGCCTGGGTGCAGGCTCGCAGAAGCTCGTCCATCAGCTGTTTCGACAGCGCATTGAGCTTGGCGGGCTGGTTCAGGGTAATACGGCAAACAGCGTCGATCTGCTCGACAATCAGGGTTTCGTAGCTCATTTTTTGACTTATGTCTGTTTGTGGAAATTGTACGCGATGGGCCCGGATCTTGCCGCCGGACAACACCCCCGCCACAGGGCCCCTCGACTCAGGCCTGACATGCGAAAATACCTACGGCAAGGCCAGCTGCCACCGGTGATGCGCTCCCGCGCCCACCCCGCAAAATACACCTGCAGCAGGTCCCTGCCCTCCTATCCGATTCGTCGCGAAACCGTGGCACCGTCCAGGACCTCATGAAAAACCAGCCCAGAACTTCCTGGCGCCGTCGTTCCGTGCGCATACTGCGCAACGCGCACGACCGCCTTCGCCGTCCCGAACAGCTCAATCAGGCCGGGAAAACACCGTACGAGGTCATCCACACCGAAGACATCGCCCAGCTGCGCTACTACCCCCCGCGTCCGGGCACCAAGGCGCACCGTCAGCCCGTGGTCATCGTGCCGCCGCTGGCAGTCAACATGCTGATCTACGACCTGTTCCCCGAGCGCAGCCTGGTGGCGACCCTGCGCGACGCCGGTCACCCGCTGTACCTGCTGGACTGGGGGCGC